>JACPDI010000014.1 GCA_016184105.1 Acidobacteriota bacterium | reverse complement strand
TCGGTCACCTGGTCGGCCATCTGCAAGGCGGTTGCGCCCGGCCACATGGCGCGCACCACCATCGCGCGGAACGTAAACGGCGGATCCTCGTCCTGGCCGAGACGGGAATAACTCATGATGCCGCCGATCAGCAGGGCGACGATCAGGTAGCGGGTCAGGGGGATGTGTTCGAGCGCCCAGCGCGACAGGTTGAATCCACCCTTCATTTGGCGGCTCCGGCCGCCGCTTGGCCCGCCACGGAATCGACGACGGCAATCGACGTCGGCGACCCGCTTCCAGAGAGTCTCCGCGTGCGCGACCGGATTAAGAAGGGGGAGCTGGCGGGACCGCGCCTGTTCGTGTCCGGCCGGATGATTGTACGCCGGCGTCCGGGCGGGGCGCCTGGTGTCACAGAGAAGGTTGGATTGACGCAGCCGGTGAGCACCCCGGAGGAGGCGGCCGCCGCGGTTGAGGAACTCGCGAACGCCGGCGTCGATCTCATCAAGGCGCAGTCCGGCCTGAACGCGGCGTACTTCGGCGCGATCGTGGGAGCCGCGCACAAGCGAGGGCTCAAGGTTCACGCACACGTCTACGCGGAGGACGAGGTGCGCGAGGCGTTCGAGGCCGGCGTGGACGTCCTGCAGCACGTCGGATCCGGCGGCACGCACCCTCCCTACACCGCGGATCTCGTCCGACGTATCGCCCAATCCGGACGGCCCATCGTCGACACGATCGCGCATCGATCATGGATCTATCCGGCGACCGAAGCGTTCCCCGAACGCCTTCAGGATCCACGATTGAAGGAGGACTTCGGGCCGGAGATTTACGACGAGGTCCAGAAGTCGTTCAAGAACTGGCACACGCTGAGCTACTTCAACCGTATCGACAGCGAGTTGTTCTTCCGCGAGCGTGTCGCGAGGCAGTGGATCGACTCCGGCGCAGTCATGGGCATGGGGACCGACTCTGGAACCCCGATGAACTTCCACACCGAAGCGCTGTGGAGGGAGATGAAGGCCCATGTCGACATGGGCATGGCTCCGTCACGAGTACTGGTTGCCGCGACCCGTTTGAACGCGACACGCGTCCTCGGACGGACCGATCTCGGCACCATAGAACCGGGAAAACTCGCCGACGTGATTGTCGTTGATGGCGACCCGAACTTCGACATCACGGCGCTGTCGCGTGTCGAGATCGTCATTGTGGACGGTGTCATCAGAAAGGGCGCCGCCCACGGAGCCACCCGCTAGGCGCTTACTTGACCTCCGCCTTCGGCAACCCCGGCCCCCAGATCCGGCCGTGCAGGCCGTGGCACTGGGCGCAGGTGGAGATGATCTGCGCGTAGGCGTTCACGCGCGCGCTCTCTTCGGCGGCGGCTGAGGCCTGGTCGGCGAGCACGTGCACGCGGTCCTCGGCCGCGGCGATCTCGCGCGTCAGCTTCGGGTCGCGCGGGAGGTCGCCCGCGCGCAGCGGCGACGCTTTCAGCGCGTCGGCCCCCTCTTTCCACATCCCCGTCGACGGAACGATGAGCCCGTTCGCCATCTGGTCGACCGCGCGCTGGTGCTCGAGCATGTGTCCCACCGATCCGGCCACGGCCGGGCGGTCCGGCACGGGCACCGGCGGGACGACGGCCGCCGCGCGATGGCAGTCGCCGCACGCCGCGAGCATGGCCGCCGTGGCGGTCGCGGCCGACTTGAGATCCTCCGCGTCCGCGGCGCGCCGCGCCGCCTGGCGCATGGCCGACACCTGCGCGGCCGACGCCTTGTCGAGCTCCTGCGACGCCTCGTGCGCGGCCAGCCACGTGGCCGGCTCCTTGACCGCCTCGAGATCGCCGCGAATCACCGCGTGCTCCACCGCATGTACCTGCGTGTAGTGCTCTCTCATGTGCCCGGCGGTCTGCGGGTCCGACGGCTTCCTTTGCGCGGCGACGAGCACGGACGCGGCGATGACACCGATCACGACGGCCAGACGGCGGATCATGGGCGATCTCCTGGTCGACCGCCTGCCGAAAATCCGGCAGGCTCGCAGACGTCCTCACTTTATAGCAACGTGGGGGCCAGACAAGGCGGGAACGGAAAACGCCCGGCGGTTCACTCCCCGGTGCGGGCGTGCTGGCGGCGCTCCTGCGTCACGCGCAAGACTTCCTCGAGCGTGGTCTCGCCGCGTTCGACCAGCGACAGGCATTCTTCGCGCAACGTGCGCATCCCCTCGCGGCGGGCCAGCTCGTTGAGCTGCGCGCCCGAGCCGCGTCCGAGCACGAGCTCGCACATCGGCTCCGTTATCCGCAGCAGCTCGAAGATCGCGGCCCGGCCGCGGAAGCCGGTTCCACGGCAGTCGGGGCACCCGGCGCCGCGGAAGTAGGACGCGGGCTCCCCTTCGCGGAACATCGACCGCAGCGCGGCCGGCGTGGTCACCTGCGTGCGGCACGTATCGCAGATGCGCCGGACGAGGCGCTGCGCCACGATTCCGAGGACGCTCGAGGCGAGCAGGTACGGCTCGAGGCCCATCTCCATCAGCCGTGCGATCGTGGCCACCGCGCCGTTGGTGTGCAGCGTGGAGAGCACCAGGTGGCCGGTCAGCGATCCTTCGATCGCCACTTCGAGCGTTTCGACGTCGCGGATTTCGCCGACCATCACGACATCCGGGTCCTGTCGAAGGATCGCGCGCAGCCCGCGCGCGAACGTGAACCCCGCCTTGTCGTTCGTCTGCCCCTGGTTGACGCCGGGCAGCGAGTACTCGACAGGATCTTCAATCGTGACGATGTTCCTGCCGGTCTGTACCAACTCGCCGAGCGCCGCGTACAGCGTGGACGTCTTCCCGCTGCCGGTCGGCCCGGTGATCAGCAGGATCCCCTCGGGCCGGTGGATCAGCTCGCGCATCGTGTCGAGCGTCGTGCCATTCATCCCGATGCGATCGAGCAGCAGCCGCAGCCGCGCGCTGTCGAGCAGGCGCAGCACCGCCTTCTCGCCGTGTACCGTCGGGTAGGTCGAGCTGCGCAGATCGAGCCGCTGCTCGCCGACGGTCGCACTGAAGCGTCCATCCTGCGGGAGCCGGTGCTCGGCGATGTCCATCCCCGACAGCACCTTGACGCGCGCGACCACGGCGGGCGCCAGCGCGAGCGGCAGCACGGCGACCTCCCGGAAGACGCCGTCCACGCGGAAGCGGATGTGGAAATCGTCCTGGCGCGGCTCGAAATGGATGTCGCTGGCGGTGTCGGCCGCGGCGCGTGCAATCACGCGCTCCAGCATCGCCACCGCGGAGCGTTCCGCCGCCTCGTCGCGCGCGAGCAACTGCGTGGACGGGGAATCGAGCACGACCGCGTTCGCCTGCTCCGCGCCGGCGTCCGGCAGCCACTCATCGCGATAGTAGCGGTTCAGCGCCGCGACAATCTCGTCCTCGAGCGCGAGCACGGTGTGGATCTCGCAACCCGACGCGAAGCGCAGGTCGTCGAGCGCGGTCAGGTCTTTCGGCGTCGGCAGGGCGACGACGAGCGTGCTGCCGGTCTTCCGCAGCGGGAACGCCGTGTGCCGCCGCGCCACCTTTTCGGGAAGCGACGCGATCGCCTCGAGGCTGACCGTGTACGCGTTGATGCGCACGGTCGGCACGCCGAGCTGTTCGCTGAGCACTTCAAGGAGCGCCTCCGCCGAGACCAGGCCCTGGTCCACGAGGACGTGGCCGAGACGACGCCCCGTCTTCTTCTGTTCGGCGACCGCCGAATCGAGCTGTTCCGAGGTGATGAGGCCGCGCTCGACGAGCAGCCCGCCAAGGGCAATATGCCCGCGCGGGGCGTGCGCCCGCTGAGACACCGCGGTGATGCCGTGCGGGTCCCCCACGGCGCGGAGCGTTAACGTCCTGGCGCGATCCGGCAGCGCGCGCACCTTGGCCGTCTCACGAATGGAGCCGAGGGAGACAGGTTGAGCCACGCGTCCTGGCAGGCAAGGTCAGCGCCAAACAACGCGATGCCCGCAATGTGTTCTGCACGGCCAGCTTAGGGGAATGGGCGCCGCGGGGGCGCACACGGAGTGCTCCGAAATAGACCACCGGCTGGACACTTCGCGTATCATTGCCGCACACGAGGTCATCCATGCGTCTCAGGTTCCTGACTTCACTCGTCGTCTGCCTGTTTCTTCTCGTTTCGGGCGGCGCCGCGCAGCAAAGCGACAAGGCGGCGACGCCCTTCAAAGCCATCAAGTATCGCAACGTCGGCCCCGCGCAAGGGGGGCGCGTGTCGCGTGTCGCGGGCATCGCAGGGAACCCGTCGATCTACTACGCGGCGACCGCGTCGGGCGGTGTGTGGAAATCCACTGACGGCGGCATCAGCTTCAAGCCCGTGTTCGACGAGCAGCCGATCTCGTCAATCGGCTCGATCGCCGTCGCGCCTTCCGATCCGAACGTCGTGTACGTCGGATCCGGCGAAGCCAACATCCGCGGCAACGTGGCAGCGGGCAACGGCATCTACAAGTCGATCGACGCCGGCAAGACCTGGACCCACGTCTGGAAACAGGAAGGGCAGATCGGGACGATGGCCGTGCACCCGCGCAACGCCGACATCGCGTTTGCGGCGGTGCTCGGCCACGCCTTCGGGCCCAACCCGGAGCGCGGCGTCTACCGCACGACCGACGGCGGCAGAACGTGGCAGCAGGTCCTGAAGAAGGACAGCGACACCGGAGCCTCCGACGTGGCGCTCGACCCGTCGAACCCGAACATTGTCTTTGCCGGGTTCTGGCAGGCGCGCCGCAAACCCTGGGACCTGGTCAGCGGCGGCCCGGGCAGCGGCCTCTACGTATCGCGCGACGGCGGCGACACGTGGAAGCCGCTGACGGGATCTGGACTCCCGGAAGGCATCTGGGGCAAGGTGGGCGTCGGCGTGGCGCCTTCCGACGGTCGCCGCGTGTACGCGTTAATCGAGGCGGAAAAGGGCGGTCTGTTCCGCTCCGACGATGGGGGCGAGACGTGGACGCTGGCGACCTCCGACCGCGCGCTGCGCCAGCGCGCGTGGTACTACACGACGCTCACGATCAACCCGCAGAACCCCGACGACGTGTGGTTTCCGCAGGTGCCGCTGCTGCGCACGATTGATGGAGGGAAGACGCTCAAGTACATCCGCGGACCGCACCACGGCGACTATCACGACGCCTGGATCGATCCTCAGAACCCGAAGCGCATGATCGTCGCCAACGATGGCGGCGTGGACGTGACGACCGACGGCGGAGAGTCGTGGTACGCGCCGATGCTGCCGATCGGCCAGCTGTACCACGTGTCCGCGGACACGCGCGTGCCGTACCACGTGGCCGGCGCGCAGCAGGATCTCGGGACCGCGCAGGGTCCGAGCGACAGCCTCACGCGCGGCGGCATCAGCGCGGCGGAGTGGTACTCCGTTGGCGGCGGCGAAGCGGGCCACGTCGTGTCCGACTGGTCCGACCCGGACAT
Organism: Acidobacteriota bacterium; assembly: GCA_016184105.1. NCBI lineage: Bacteria > Pseudomonadati > Acidobacteriota > Acidobacteriota bacterium. The sequence goes on along the minus strand of JACPDI010000014.1, from coordinate 89,142 downwards.
CGTGTACGCGGGGGAATACCTCGGCTACATCTCGCGCTACGACCATCGCACGCGCCAGGCGCGCAACATCAGCGCGTACCCGGAAAACGGCTCCGGGCACGGCGGCGCGGACCTGAAGTACCGCTTCCAGTGGACCGCGCCGATCGTGGTGTCTCCGCACGACGCGAGGGTCGTGTACCACGCCGGCAACGTGTTGTTCAGAACGGCAGACGGCGGGCAGACGTGGACGGCCATCAGCCCGGACCTCACGCGCAACGACAAGTCAAAACAGCAGTGGGCCGGCGGCCCGATTACCGGCGACAACACCGGCGTCGAGACCTACTGCACGATCTTCGCGGTCGCCGAATCACCGAGGCAGAAGGATCTGATCTGGGCCGGCAGCGACGACGGGCTCGTGCACGTGACGCGGGACGGCGGCAGGACCTGGAAGAATGTCACGGGTGCGATGACGGGATTCCCGGAGTGGGGCACCGTCCGCCTGATCGAGGCCTCGCCGTTCGACGCCGGCACCGCCTACGTCGTGGTGGATGCGCACCGGCTCGACGACATGCGGCCGTACCTGTTCAAGACGACGGACTTCGGCGCGTCGTGGAAGCGGCTCGACGACAAGCTCGCGCAGGACGTGTACTTGCATGCCGTCCGCGAAGATCCAAAGAGGAAAGGGCAGCTCTATCTCGGCACCGAGCGCGGCGTCATGTATTCGACCGACGAGGGCGCCACGTGGCAGTCGCTTCAATTGAACCTCCCCACGGTGGCCGTGCACGACCTCGTCGTCAAAGACGACGATCTCGTCGTCGGCACGCACGGCCGGTCGATCTGGATTCTCGACGACCTCGCGCCGTTCCGCGAGGCGACGCCGTCGCTGCTCGCATCGGACGTGCACCTGTTCAAGCCTCGCGAGGCCTACCGCTGGTATTACTCCGGGGGGACGCGGGATCGCGCGGCCGGTCAGACCCCGCCGCGCGGCGCGGTCATCACGTATTTCCTGAAGGACAAGCCGAAAGAGGTGGCCATCGAGATCCGCGACGCGCAGAAGCGGCTCCTGCGACGCTACGCGAGCGTGGCGGAGCCGGCGGCCGGCGCCGACGACAACGAGCCGGAACCGAAGCCGGCTCTCACGCTGGAGCCGGGCGTGCAGCGTGCCGTGTGGGATCTGCGGTGGAGCGGCGCGGAGCGGATCCGGAACGCGAAGATCGACTGGGGCAACCCGGCGTACGGGCCGGTTGCCGTTCCCGGCACGTATACCGTCACGCTCACCGTGGACGGCCGCAGCACGAGCGCGCCGATCGTGGTCAAGCCGGACCCGCGCTCGAAAGCGTCGCAAGCGGATCTCGAGGCCCAGCAGGCGTTCGCGCTCGACGTGCGCGACACGTTCAGCCGGATCACGGAGAACGTCAACCGGCTGCGCGCCGTGAGCGGGCAGCTGAAGGCGAGGAACACGGCGTTGAAGGGCCACGCGCCGTCGGCGCCGCTGGTGAAAGCGTCGGAGGCGGCGCTGACGAAGATCGAGGCCTTCGAGGAGGAGATCCACAATCCGCGCGCGCAGGTGGTGTACGACATTCTCGCGATGAAGGGGGGCGCGAAGCTCTATTCGCGCGTCAGTCCCCTCCTGGAGTTCGTCATCGACGGCGACGGCGCGCCCACGCAGGGGGCGCGTGAGGTGTTCGCGGATCAGAAGCGCGAGCTGGAGGAGTGGGAAGGGCGGCTGAAGCAGTTCCTCGCGGTGGACGTCGCGGCGCTGAATGCGAAGGCCGCGGAGCTGGGCGTGGCGTTCGTCGTGGTCGAGTAAGGAGAAGAAGGGGGACAGTCACACTTTCCCGGGGGAGCCTCAGGGAAAGTGTGACTGTCCCCCTTTCTCTTACCCGCGCACGCCCGTCAGCTCACGCTCCGCGTTCCGATCTTTCTCGATCTCCGCCAAGCCCTCGAGGAGATCCTCCACCAGATCGCCGGCGTTCTCGCAGCCGGTCGACAGCCTGACCAACGTGTCCGACAGCCCCAGCGCGGCGCGCGCCTCCGGCGGGATCGACGCGTGCGTCATCCGCGCCGGATGGCAGATCAGCGACTTCACGCCGCCCAGGCTCTCCCCGAGCGCGAAGTAGCGGCGCGACGACACGAGCCGCACGACCTCGTCGACCGAGCCGTCCAGCTCGAATGACACCATCCCGCCGAAGCCCGACATCTGCCTGCGCGCCACGTCGTGGCCGGGATGCGTGGGAAGACCCGGAAAGTACACGCGCTTGACAAGCGGGTGACCATCGAGCGCTGCGGCGATCGCCGTGGCATTCTCCGCGTGCCGCTGCATGCGCAACTCGAGCGTCTTCAGGCCGCGAAGCGTGAGCCAACAGTCGAACGGCGAAGGCACCGCGCCCGTCGCGTTCTGAAGAAACTTGATTGGCTCGAAGATGTGCGCCTCGCGCGCGAGCACCGCCCCCTGGATCAGATCCGAGTGGCCGCCCAGGTACTTCGTGACGCTGTGAACAACGATGTCGGCGCCGAGCTGGAAGGGCTGTTGGAAGTACGGTGTCGCGAAGGTGTTGTCGACAACGAGCAGCGCGCCGCAGGCGTGGGCGGCGCGGGCGATCGCCTCAAGATCGTAAACCAGGAGGCGCGGATTGGTCGGCGACTCCACCCAGACAAGGCGCGTTTTCGCCGAAACGGCACCCTCGAGCGCGCGGGGATCCGACAGGTCGACCTGCTTGATGACGCAGCCAATCGGCTGGTACACCTGGTTGAGGATTCGGTACGTTCCGCCGTACACGTCGAGCGGAATGACGATCTCGTCGCCCGGCTTGAGCCATGCCTGCAGCACGGCGTTTTCCGCCGCGAGACCTGACGCGAACGCCGCCGCGTGGGGCACTCCCTCGAGGTCCGCGAGGACGTGCTCGAGCCGTGCGCGTGTCGGGTTGTTCGTGCGCGAGTAGTCAAATCCGCGGTGCACGCCCGGCTCATCCTGCTCGTATGTCGAGGTCTGGAAGATGGGCGCCATCAGCGAGCCGGTGCCGGGCTCGGAGGGCTGCGAGGCGTGAATGGTCTTCGTGGCGAACTTCATGTCTTCTCCTTATGCGGCCGCTGCGACGTGGCTCAGCCGAGACTGCGGACACACCCCTACTGCTAGGACGACCGGCGCTGTTCTGGGAACGAAAGACGTCAGGCGGCGGAGTCGCCAGCCTTTGGTCCTATCTCTCCCGGGTTCGGGCAGGAATTAGCACCGGGGCACTCGGGCCTGGTTGCTGTGGCTTCATCGGGCCTGTTCCCTCAGCCACTCTGGATAAGCGCCTGCGTTAACGCAGACCACACGAGGATAGAGGGCGCTGGGGGGAACGTTCAACGGCAGGGCGCGTCATATGACAGGCGGCGGCGGGTGCGGAATAAGTGGGACAGTCACACTTTCCCGGGCCGTTACTGGGGAATAAGTGGGACAGTCACACTTTCCCGGGCCGTTACTGGGGAAAGTGTGACTGTCCCACTTATTCCCTGAGATCCCGGCTCGACGGCAGCCCCCCGAGACCTCGCGCCTCGGTGGCCGCGCGCACGATCGCACGCGCCATGACGTCGGCGGCGAGCGCCCCCAGGCGCGACAGATTGACCGTTCCCTCCCACCGGCCCGTCGCCATCGAGAAGATCGTGTCCCCATCGTCGGGGAGGTGCACCGGCGCGATCGCGCGCGCGTAGCCGTCGTGCGCCATCTGCGCGATCTTCTTCGCCTGCACCTTCGTCAGCCGCGCGTTGGTGGCGACCACGCCGATGGTGGTGTTCTCGATCGGATGCTCGTTGATGACCAGCTCGCCGCGGCGCACGATCGTGCGCGCGTCGGCGAAGCGCTTGCCGTCCTCGGTCCGCACGCCCGCGAGCACCTGGCCCGTCGCCGGATCGACGATGTCGCCGACGGCATTCACCGCCACGAGCGCCGCGACGACGAGCCCGTCTGCCATGACGATGGCGCTCGAGCCGATGCCCGCCTTCGTCGCGCGCCCCGGACCGCCCATCTTGCCAACCGTTGCGCCGGCGCCCGCCCCCACGTTGCCTTCCTGCACCGGGTCTGACGTCGCCGCCGCCGCGGCCTTGTAGCCGCAGTCCGCCGTCGGCCGGATCTTCGCGTCGCCGCCGAAGCCGAGATCGAACAGGATCGCCGCCGGCACGATCGGCACCTTCGCGATGCGCACGTCGAAGCCGATGCCGCGCTCCTCGAGGTATTTCACCGTGCCGCTCGCCGCATCCAGGCCGAACGCGCTGCCGCCGGCCAGCACGATCGCGTGCACCTGCTGCACCATGTTGACCGGATCGAGGAGATCGGTTTCGCGCGTGCCTGGCGCGCCGCCGCGCACGTCCACCGCGGCAACGGCACCCTGCTCGGCGAGCACGACCGTGCATCCGGTGGGGCGTGCGGCGAGTGTGACGTGCCCCACCTTGAGCCCCTCGACGGCGGTCAGCGTCCGGTTGGCCGGCGTCGGTCCCTGGGCCGCGAGGATGCCGCCCGCCACGGCGACGCACAGCACGGTGCCGAAGGTCCGCATAGAGAGCTCCTAAACCCTGAACTTTGAACCCTACCGCGCCCCCGCCAGCTCGTGCAGCGCCAGCGCGATCACCTTCGTCGCGTTCACCAGGTCGTCGACGCCGCACCACTCGTCCGGCTGGTGCGCGAGATCGAGAATGCCCGGCCCGTACGCGACGCAGTGCTCGATGCCGGCAATGCGGGCCACGTGCTTGTGATCATACGTCCCCGGGCTTGCCACCTGGGTGGCTTTCCGCCCCAGCACCTGGTGAATGCCGTCGCCGAGGGCCGCGATGAGCGGCGAGTCCTGCGGCGTGCGGACCGGGTGGACGGTCATTAGGTCTCGCAGCTCGAACTCGAAATTCGGCGTCTCGCGGGCGGCGCGGTCGAGCATCTCGACGATTTCCACCCGCGTCGTCTCGAAGCCCTCCTCGAGCAGGAACCGGCGGTCGAACACCGCGCGGCAGAGGTCCGCCACGCACGGCGTCTGGATGCCGTCCACGGGCTGGCCGCCGGAGATGCCGTTGATGTTGAGGGTGGGGTGCCGGGCGCTCTCGGGCACGACCGGCACGGCCGTCGTGCGCGACGCCAGGCGGGGCGCCAGGTCGCGATGGAAGCGATCGAGGACGCGGCCCATGTGCTCGATCGCGCTCACGCCGAGGAACGGCATGCTCCCGTGGCCGATGCGCCCGCGCGTGGTGACCTCGAACCAGTAGACGCCGCGGTGTCCCACGCACACGCGGTCCACGTTCAACGGTTCAGGGATGATGACGTAATCCGTGCGGTCGCGCGCGAGCAGGCCGCGCTCGCAGAGCAGCGCCATCCCGGCAAACCCGCCGCTCTCTTCGTCCACCGTGGCGCTGATTTCAATCGTCCCCGCCATCGGCACGCCGGCGCGCCGGATCGCTTCGGCGGCGAACACGGCGGCGGCGATGCCGGCTTTCATGTCGCAGGCGCCGCGTCCGTAGATCCGGCCGTCCGATACTTCGCCGCCGAACGGGTCTTTCGTCCATCCGGCACCGGCGGGCACGACGTCGACGTGGCCGTTCAGGTGCACGCACGGGCGCGCCCGCTCGCCGCGGCGGCGCCCGACGACGTTCAGTCGCGGATGACGCGTGGTGTGCTCAGGACGGCCCTGCGCGTCGACGTACTCCGTCTCGAAGCCGAACGAGGCGAGCTGGCGGCCGATGAATCGCGCGCACTCGTCGTACGCGTCGCCCGGCGGATTGACCGTGGGGATCCGGATCAAGCCGGCCGTAAACGCCACCGCCTCCGCGGCGATGGCGTCCACGGCCGAGAGAATCCGGTCGCGCGCGCCCGCGAACGACGATCCGCTCATCGAGCGCCGAACAGGAACCTGATGCCCACCTGCAGTTCCCGGCCCGAGAAGAACGTCGTCGGCGTGCCGAAGTTCGGCCCGGCCACGTCGGTCACGCTCCGGACGTTGGCGCGATTGAGCAGGTTGAACCCCTCCAGCAGCACCGTGACGGAGCTGCGCCCCGGGAGCGCGACCCGCTTCTCGACACGCATGTCGAAGTCGCCGTACGACTCGGTCCGGAACGCGTTGCGTTCCTGCGTGGTGTCGCGCTGGTCCACGAGGCCGTCGCCGTCGAGGTCCTGGATCCCGCGCGGGTTGAAGGCGGAGCCGGACCGCCAGAACACGATGCCGCTGACGTGGATGTCGAAGGGCACCACCACCAGCCCGTTGGCGGTGAAGATGTGCGGCACCGACTGGTTCGACGGGCCGAAGTCGATCTCGGGATGGTTGTTGTTGCTGAACGTGGACCCCACGCTGCCGGTGAGCAGGTTGTCGCGCGCGCGGGACCCGGTGTACGACACGCCGAGCTGGTAGCGCGACGAGAACCGCTTGCGCGCCGAGAGCACGAGGCCGTCGTAGTTGATGCGGCCGTCGTAGGTGACCTGGCTGATGCGCGGGCCGCCGTCCGTCGTCCGGCCGAAGTTGGGGTCGCCCCTCGGCACGTCGAACAGGTTCGTGATGCGGCGGGTGAGCAGGTCGCGCGTGCGGCGGCGGACGTACATCGCCGAGACGCTGACGTTCTCGCCGATCTGCTGCTCGATCCCTGCGTTGAACGCGTTGGTCCACGGCGTGCGGTCCTGCGAGTACACCGACACGTCGCGGCTGAACGCCAGCGGGCCGCGCGGGAAGAAGGACAGCACCCGGTCGCCGACGACCGAGCCGCCGGGGACGTCGAAGAACTCCCAGTCGGTGCCGGGGAAGGTCGACTCGAGCAACGCCACCACCTGCGCGGCGGACTTGCCGCTCAACTGCTGGACGTTGTCGGAGGTCACCACCGGCGGCGCCGACGGGTTCGCCACCGAGATGCCGAGGAGCTGGTAGAGATACAACGGGTTGGCGCGCAGCGCGTTGGCAAACGCGGCGTACGCGCGATTCTCCGGCGGCGTGCGGACGCCGCCGCCGATCGGGAACCCCGAGGTGATCACCAGATCGATCAGCGAGTCGGTGTAGTCCGCCCCCAGGCGCGGCAGCGTGACGTCGAAGGCGGAGCGGGTGAAGATGCCCCCCTTCTCGGGCACGGTGGCCGCCGCCGACAGGACGTTGCGGTCGAAGAAGATGCCCCAGTTCGCCTTGACGATCGTGCGGTGCCGGCCGCCGACGTCCCACGCGAGGCCGAGCCGCGGCGCCACGTTGTTCGTGTCGTCGCTGAACAGGCTCGAGTAGTCGTAGCGCACGCCCGCGTTGATCGTGACCGACGAGCCGGCCTGCCACGTGTCCTGCGCGAAGAAGGCGAGGTCGTTGCTCGTGATGTCCAGGTTCAAGCTGCCGTCGGGGCTCGACGACAGCGTGAAGAACCGCGCCGCCGACTGCGCGAAGCCGAGCCGGCGGAACAGGTCCTCGTTGACGGCGTGCGCGTTCGGCGCGAGGAACGCGGCGGAGTACTCGACGTCGTTGGTGACCTCGTTGAAGCCCGACAGGCCCACGTGGTTGTAGTCCCAGCCGAACTTGAACTGGTGATCGCCCCGCCAGTCGATCCCGGCACGCGTCAGCGACTGCGCGAGCTGCACGCGGTCGCGGTCCCGCTTCGTCTTTCCGCCGAACGGCGCGCCGGTCTGCATGAACCCGGTCCGCAGGAGGATCAGCAGCGGCTCGGCGCGCTGGTCGCGATCGAGGTTGGTGCCGGAGGTGGTCGAGGTGTACCCGACGGTGCTCTCGAGGTACGTCCGCTCGGACATGACGCTGGTCAGCCGGCCGATCGTCGCGTACCCGCTCGCGCTCTGCGTGCGCGCCGCGCTCGGCAGCGCGGTGGTGCCCGCGACGGGCGAGCTGATCTCGCCGCTCACGTCCTGATCGTTGCCGTTGACCGTCAGCGTCAGGCGGTTGGCGGCGTTGAACACGTAGTCCGCCTTGCCCATGCCGGTGAGGCCGGTCGTCTCGGGCGCGATGCCGAAATCCTCGGTGCCCGCCGGCGTGGCGATGCCGGAGGCGATGAACGGCGGGATCGCCGCGCGGTTGATGTTGACGCCGCGCGTCTCGCCGAGGCGCTCGAACGATCCGAAGAAGTACGCGCGGTCGCGGCGGATCGGCCCGCCGAGCGTCGCGCCCCACTGGTCGCGCGCCAGCTTCGGCGCGTCCTGGTTCGGCACGTTCGACGCATCCATCGCATCGTCGCGGCGGAACCAGAAGCCGCGGCCGTCGAAGCTGTCCGTCCCCGAGCGCGTGACGACGTTGACGATGCCCCCCTGGGCGCGGCCGAACTCCGCTTCGTACCCGGTCGTGATGACCTCGAACTCCTGGATGGAGTCCTGCGTGTAACGCAGCGCCGCGCCCCCTTCGAGCGGGTCGTTGTTCTCCGCGCCATCGACGAGGAAGGAGGTGGCGGCGCCGCGCTCGCCGAAGATGGACACGTTCGCGCCCTGCTGCCCTTCGGGCACGGGCCGCGCGCCGGGGACGAGCGCCACCAGGTCGGTGAAGTTCCGGCCGTTCAGCGGGAGCGCGTCAATCGTCCGCGTGGAGACGCGGTTGGTGATGTCGGAGCGCGTCGTCTCGACGACCGGCGCGGCGCCCGTGACGCTGACCGCCTCGGTCACCGAGGCGAGGCCGAGCGTCAGGTCCAGGATCGCCTGCTGGTTCAGCGCCACCTCGACCCCCTGCCGGAGGACGGGGCGGAAGCCGCCGAGCTCCGCCTTGACGTCGTAGACGCCGGGAGGGAGCAGCGGCACGCGGTAGCTGCCGTCGTTCGCGCTGACGGCGGTCGCGCTCCCGCGCCGGAGCGCGGGGCCGCTGACGGTGATCGTCGCGCCGGGCAGCACGGCGCCGCTGTCGTCCTTGATCGTGCCGGCAATCGAGCCGGTGACCTGCGCGGCCGACGGCAGCGCCGTCGCGAGCAGGAGAGCGAGTGGAGCGAGCCATCGGAACGGGAGCGGTGCGCGCATCGAACCTTCTCCTCGGAGTTTCGGGGGCACTGCAGAACGCCACGCGCCCGGCACGCGTGTGTTGGCGATGGCCGTTTCTACAGGAATCCTGCAATCTTGTCAAACGCCGCGAATCGGTCTACCATCGGCGACCATCGTGACGCAGAGACGCCGCGCCCCCGGCCGCGCCGCGCCGCGCCCGGCGACGGGCGGGCTGCTCACCGTGGGCCAGGCCGCGCGCGTCATCGGGGTGAGCGCCTCGACGCTGCGCCTCTGGGAAAACGTCGGCCTCGTCGCGCCGCTGCGGACGCGGGGCCGCTTCCGCCTGTACAGCCCCGACGTGCTCAAGGTCCTGAAGCGGATCAAGTACCTCCGCGACGTCCAGCGCCTGAACGTCCACGGCATCAAGCGGGAGCTGGGCGAGGCCGGCGCCCGCGCGCGGAGGAGCAATGGACGCGCCGGCGACGGGGCGGGCGACGCGGCCGACATCGGGCCGCGGCTGCGCCTGTTGCGGGAGCGCCGCGGCTTGAGCATCGCCGCCGTCGCCGCGCAAGCCGGGATCTCGACGGGGTTCCTCAGCGCGTTCGAGCGGGCGGAGGCCAACGCGTCGGTCGCCACGCTCCAGAGGCTCGCCGCGGTGTACGGCACGACGCTCATGGCGCTCTTCGGCGGCCGCGCACGAAAGAGCCGGCTCGTGCGCCCGGGACAGCGCCGCCTGCTGCACGGCGTGCCCGGCGTGCGGATGGAATTCCTGTCCACGGGCGCGCGGCTGCTGGAGTCGATGCTGTTCCGCGTTGCGCCGCTCGCCGGCAGCGAAGGCGCGTACGCGCACGAGGGCGAGGAGTTCATTTTCATGCTGAGCGGCACGCTCGAAATCTGGCTCGACGAGCTGCAGTACCACGTCCTGCACGAGGGGGACGGCTTCTGGTTCGAGAGCACGCTCGCGCACCGCTGGTTCAACCCCGGGAACACCGAGGCCGTGCTCGTGTGGATCAACACGCCGCCCACCTTCTGACCGCGTGAATCTCCACCTCGCCCTCCTCGTCGTGTATTCCGTGGCGCTGACGGCCGCGGGGCTGTGGGTCTCGCGGTTCGTGCGCAGCAGCGGCGATTTCTTCGTCGCGGGACGGCAGCTCACGGCGCCGCTCCTCTTCTCGACCGTCCTCGCCGCGAACATCGGGGCGGGAACGACGGTCGGCGCCGCCGGTCTGGCGTACGAGCAGGGTGTCAGCGCGTGGTGGTGGAACGGCGCGGCGGCGATCGGGTCGCTCGCCCTGGCGTTCTGGGTGGGCCCGCGCCTGTGGCGGCTTGCGAGCGAGCACGGGTTCTACACGGCGGGGGATTACCTCGAGTTCCGCTACGGCGCCGCGGTGCGTGGCGTCATCGCGTCGTTCATCTGGCTGGGCACGCTCGCCATCCTCGCGGCACAGTTGATCGCCGGCGCGGCCGTGCTCAACGTCGTCGCCGGGATCTCCCGTCCCGCCGGCGCGCTCATCGGCGCCGCGGTGATGACCGTGTATTTCGTCGCGGGCGGGCTCCTGAGCTCGGCGTGGGTGAACCTGATCCAGCTGGGCGTGCTCCTGACGGGCTTCCTGGTGTCGATTCCGCTGTTGTACTCGTCGCTTGGCGGCGCGGCGGCCTTCCACGCGATCCCCAACGTGCCGGACGGCTACTGGAACATCATGCACTCCAGCGGCGCGGGCTCCGGGTGGGCGATGGTCGCCCTGCTCACGCCGGCCTTCATCATCTCGCCGGGCCTGCTGCAGAAAGTCTACGGCGCCGGCAGTGCGCGCGTGGTGCGCGTGGGCGTGGGCACGCAAGCCGTCGCGCAGATGCTGTTCGCGTGCATCCCGGTGTTTTTCGGGATTGCCGCGCGCGCGGCGCACATCGAGGTGGACAGCCCGAACATGGTCCTGCCGGCGGTGCTCGCCACCGAGCTGCCGGTGCTCCTGGGCGCGCTCGGGCTGGCCGCGGTGTTCTCCGCGGAAGTGAGCACGTGCGATGCGATTCTGTTCATGCTCGCCACGTCGCTGTCGAAGGACCTCTACAAGCGTTTCGTGAATCCCGCGGCCGACGATCGACGGTTGTTGAAGGTCGCGCGACTGGCGGCGCTGGCGGGCGGGGCCGGGGGCGTGGTGCTCGCCACGCAGCTCGAGACCATCATCGGCGCGCTGAGCATCTTCTATTCACTCCTCGGCGTCAGCCTGTTCGTGCCGGTCATCGGCGGGCTCCTCACGCGCCGCGCCGGGGCGCCCGAGGCGCTCGCGTCGATCGCGGCGGGGGTGGCGACGCTGCTGGCGGTCCACGCCTGGACCGGCGGCAAGGGGTTCGGCATCGCGAACCCCAATCTCATAGGGCTCGCGGCGGCCGCGGCCGCCTACGCGGCTGTCATGGCGGTGCGACGCAATCAGGGGAATATCAGCAGGAGCACTTATGGCGAACATCTTTGATTTATCGGGCAAGGTCGCGGCGGTGATCGGCGCCGGATCCGGGATCGGCGAGGCGGTGGCGCGGGGCTGCGCCGCGGCAGGCGCGCGCGTCGCGTGCCTGGACGTCAACGAGCCCGCGGCGCGCGGCGTCGCCGAGTCCGCCGTGCGCGAGGGCGGCGCGGCGGAGTGCGCGGCGCTCGACATCCGCGACGCCGCGGCCGTGGCCCGCGCGTTCGAGGATCTGCGTTCGCGCCACGGCCGCCTCGACGTGGTGATCTGCACGCCGAGCATCAACGTGCGGAAGAAGATCCTCGACTACACGGCCGAGGAGTTCGACCGCGTGCTGGCGATCAACATGAAGGGGAACTTCAACGTGCTGCAGGCCGCCGGGCGCATCATGACGGCCGAGCGCCGCGGCAGCATCGTGCTGTTCTCGTCGATCCGCTCGCAGGTGGTCGAGCCGGGCCAGGCCGTGTACGCGGCGACCAAGGCGGGCATCCTGCAGATGGCGCGCACGGCAGCGGCCGAATTCGGGCCGTTCGGCGTGCGCGTGAACGCGGTCGGCCCCGGCGTGATCGAGACGCCGCTCACCGCACCCATCAAGGCGAATAAGGGATGGTACGACGCGTACGCCGCCAAGAGCGTCTTCAATCGGTGGGGGCGCGCGGACGAGATGGTGGGACCGACGCTGTTCCTCGCATCGGACGCCGCGAGTTTCGTCACCGGCACCATCATCTTCGCCGACGGCGGATGGCTGGCGGCCGACGGGCGGTTCACGCCGCCGGGAATGTAGGCGTGCGATACCGCGTCGCGGTCATCGCCGGCGACGGCATCGGCGGGGAGGTGATTCCCGCCGGCATGCAGGTCGTCGATCGCGCGGCGGCGCGCCACGGGATCGCCGTCGAGTGGACCGGGTTCCCCTGGGGCTGCACGTTCTACCGCGAGACCGGCCGCATGATGGACCGGGACGCGCTCGATCGGCTGCGCGGCTTCGACGCGATCTACCTCGGCGCGGTCGGCGACCCGTCGGTGCCCGACCACGTGTCGGTCTGGGAGTTGATCCTGCCGATTCGCCAGCGGTTCGAGCAGTACGTGAACCTGCGGCCGATGCGGCTCCTGCCGGGCGTGACGGGCCCGCTGGCGCGGCGCACCCCTGCGGAGATCGACATGGTGTGCGTCCGCGAGAACTCCGAAGGAGAGTATGCCGGCGCCGGCGCGCGCACCGGCGCGGGAACGCCGGACGACCGCGCGGAGCAGACCGGCGTGTTCACGAGGCGCGGCATCGAGAGGATCGCCCGGTTCGGCTTCGCCCTCGCTCTGAAGCGGCCGCGCCGGCTCCTCGCGAGCGCGACAAAATCGAACGCCCTCCAGCACTCGATGGTCCTGTGGGACGATGTGGTCGAAGAGGTTGCCGCGGATTTTCCCGACGTGAGCTGGCGGAAGTACCACGTCGACGCGCTGGCCGCGCGCATGGTGACCGACCCGTCGAGCCTCGACGTGATCGTCGCGTCGAACCTGTTCGGCGACATCCTGACCGACCTCGGCGCGGCGGTGTCGGGCAGCCTCGGGATCGCGCCGGGCGCCAACCTGAATCCCGAGCGCACGTTTCCGTCGATGTTCGAGCCGATCCACGGCTCGGCTCCCGACATCGCCGGGCGCGGCATCGCCAATCCCATCGGCGCGATCTGGGCGGGCGCCCTGATGCTCGACCACCTCGGCGCGACCGGCGCGCACGACGCGATCGTCGGTGCCATCGAGCACGTGCTCGCCGGCGGCGGCCCGCGCACGCCCGACCTCGGCGGCCGCGCGACGACGCGGGAGGTGGCCGCGGCGATCGTCGACGCGCTCTGAACACGCACACCGGCGCCTTGATGGAAGTGGAATAGGATCAGGGCAGCCATGGAACATCATAAGAATGTCGCCATCCTCGTCGGCGGCGGGCCGGCCCCCGGCATCAACAGCGTCATCGGCACCGCCACGATCCGCGCACAGGTCGAAGGCATCGATGTCGTCGGCATCCGTGACGGGTTCGAATGGATCATGCAGGGGGACATCGACCACGTCATGCCCCTCACGATTGACGCCGTCAGCCGGATCCATTTCCGCGGCGGCTCGCATATCGGCATCTCGCGCGCGAACCCCACGCGCAACCCACAGCACCTGGAGAACACGGTCATTTCCCTGCTGCGGCTCAACGTGTCGCAGCTCATCACCATCGGCGGCGACGACACGGCGTTCTCGGCGCTGAAGCTCGCCGAAAAATCCGCCGGACGCATCCGGGTCGTCCACGTGCCGAAGACGATTGACAACGATCTCGGGCTGCCCCCGTACGTGGACACGTTCGGGTTCCAGACGGCGCGCCACTACGGCGTGGAGATCGTCAAGAACCTGATGGTGGACGCGAAGACGACGTCGAGGTGGTACTTCGTGATCGCGATGGGGCGCAAGGCTGGGCACCTCGCGTTGGGCATGGGCAAGGCCTCCGGCGCGACCCTCACGCTGATCCCCGAGGAGTTCACCAAGCCGATCCGGCTCAACACGATCGTCGACACGCTCGCGGGCGCCGTCATCAAGCGACTGAGCTACGGCCGCCGCGATGGCGTGGCGATCATTGCCGAAGGGGTCGTGCTCGACGTGCACCCGGACGACCTGCGGAGCCTCCACGAGGTGGAGCGCGACGAGCACGGGCACCTGCGGATCGCGGAAGTGAACATCGGCGAGATCCTCAAGGCGGCCGTCGCCGAGCGGCTCAAGCAGCTCGGGCTCAAGGCGCCGATCGTGGCCAAGAACATCGGCTACGAGCTGCGGTGCGCCGATCCGATTCCGTACGATATCGAGTACACGCGCGATCTCGGCTACTGCGCGGCGAAATACCTGCTGTCGGGCGGGAGCGACGCGATGATCTCGATGCAGGCGGGACACTTCGTGCCCATCCCGTTCAGCGAGATGATCGACCGCGACACGGGGCGCGCCCGGGTCCGGTACGTCGAGATCAACTCCGAGCGCTACGCGATCGCGCGGCGCTACATGATCCGCCTGCGGCGCGACGACTTCGACGACGCGCACGAGCTGGCGAAGTTCGCGGCGACCGCGCACATGTCGCTCGATGAGTTCCGCCGCGAGTTCGAGTACCTGATTGAGAACGAACCGCCGCCGCTGGTGTTCCCGGACGGAGGGCGGAAGTAGGGCTCAGGGCTCAGGGTTCAGGGTTCAGGGGCAGGTGGGCTTTCAGGCGCTGCTCGATTTCGTTCAGCGCCCGGACGAGGATCTCGCTGATGGCCGCGCGTTCCTCGTCCGGCACGTTCGAGAGCAGGCTGTGCATCACCCCGGTACGCGTCACGAGCGAGAGCGTCAGGTGAAAGTTCGAGGTCTCGTCGAGGTAGCGCTCGCGGGCGATGATCATGGCAGGCTCGGCTCATTGTACCGTGGCGGAGGCCGGCGTCGAGGCCAGGACGACTGCGGCCACGGCGTGCAGCGGCCAGCGCTCCCCGCGGCGTAACGTCTGTTGATCGAACGCCTTGCCCGTCAGCGGGTCGAGCGCTCGCACGCTGGCGCTCCGCCGCGCGACCAGCGTCACCTCCGATTCGATTCCCGACAACGCGACGATGAACGCGGCGCCGCGGCGCGCGCCGAGCATGACCGCCACGGGCCCCTCCACATCGAAGGGAAAGCCGGGCTCGTTCGCCGGCATCGGTGTCCATTCGAACACGTCGCCCGGCAGGTAACGCCGCATCTCCGCCAGCCCGGCGAAGAGCGCGTCAGCTCCGGGCAATTCCTCGAGCCCTGACGGCCGCAACCCCTGGTCGTGTGCGGGGTCGTCACGAACGCCCGGGCCGCTATGGAACATGTAGATCGGGATGCCGGCCAGATAGGTGTTGACCGCGGCCATCACGATCGACAGTGGATCGGACGTCGATTTCACGGAAGCGCCGGGCCCCGACGGCTCGTTGTTGCTCGCGACCTCGGGCAGGTCGCATGACGACAGGTGCCCCTTTCGCCGGGCACTCTGCCACGGCTCCAGGAGCGGCGACCAGCGCGCGTGCGGTGCTTCGCGATCGAAATGCACGGTCGCGAAATCCACGTCTCCCGCGGCGTAGAGGGGGCAGAGCTCCGGCCGGTGTGCGGAGGCCGCGACGGGGACGCTCGTGGCGGCGCGGACTGTCCTCGCGAACCGCCTCACCTGCTCGAGGCCCTCCGGCCCGTCGAATCCGTTCTGCAGGTGCTCGTTCGCGATTTCGAACGCGAGGATCTTCTGCTCGCGCCCGCGCGACATCCTGATGAATCGGTCCACGACTCCCGCGCGATCGGCGGCGGCCGGGAAGCGACCACCCGCGAAGATCGTCCATTGCACGCGGATTCCGTACTCGTCGTACGCCAGATCGGTCAGGCCCGCAACCACCGAGTCGTAGTCCTCCCACTTCCAGTCGATTTCCCGGCCGTCCCAGTAGTCCGGCCGCGACGGATCGCCCACCACGCCGAACGCGCGAATCGCGTCGAAGCCGTGGAGCGACAGGTAGTCGAGCTGCGACTCGAGCCACGCGCGGTCGTGGCGATACGCCCACGCGGCGCGGAACAGCGACGCGCCGAGCACGGTCCGGTCGAATGGGCGCCGAGCAGCCGGTCGAGGTGCGGCGGGCAGCACGGCCACCGCGGCGCAGATGAGCCAGGCCGCGGAAACAGTTCTTGCAGACATCACGACAAGCATGGCTCAAAACCGCGCCGGCGCGCGCGTCGGCTGCTCCGGCTGGGAATACACACTGGAAAGGTGACTTCTATCCCGACAGTCTCCCGCGGCAGCAATGGTTCGAGTACTACTATCGCCTGCCGCAGAAGGAGACGATGAAGAGATGGCGGCTGCAGGCGCCGGTGGGGTTCGTTTACGCCGTGAGGGCGAGCCGGTATCTCACGCACATGCGGAAGCTCAAGGACGCGGCGCACCTGGCGCGCGGCTGCGACGTGTATGCGTACTTCAACAACGACGCAGGGGGGCACGCACCGCGAAACGCCGTGACGCTCAGGCATGCGCTCGAGCCGGAGCGCCCGCATCTTCGCGCGACCGGGTGAGCGATGCTCCGCAATGCAAGGAGGGCGACAGATGGCCAGGAACACAGCCGTGACCGCGGCGGCGGTCGGCGTCGGCGCGGCGCTGATCGCGTGGGAGAGCGCGCGTCGGTCGCGCGCGATCGACTTCTTCGACCGGGTGGTGCTGATTGCCGGCGGCTCGCGGGGCCTCGGGTTCGTCCTCGCGCGCCAGCTCGCGGCAGAAGGCGCGCGCCTCGCGCTCTTCGCGCGCACGATGGATGACCTCGAGATGGCCGCCGCACAGCTGCGCAAGGAAGGAGCCGACGTCTTCACCCTCACGTGCGATGTCGGCGACCGTGCCGGGTTCAAGGGGGATCACGAGGCGGAATACACCTGGTTCGCGCTGTCCGACTCGCTGCCGCTCGTGACGATCAACGCCGAGCGCGCCGCCGCGAAGATCGTCGACGCGTGCCGCTACGGGGATCCGGCGCTGACGATCACGCCGCAGGCCAGGCTCGTCGAGGCGCTGCACGGCGTCGCGCCGGGGCTCGTCATGCGGCTGATGACGCTCGCCAACCGGTTCCTGCCGCCGCCGGCTGGACACGACGGGGATCGGCTCAAGGAAGGACGCGAGAGCGAGACGAAGTGGACCCGCCTCGATGAGCCGCAGCAGCCTGGGCAAGTAGCGCTGGACGTGAGTCTGGCCCATCTTCAGCGTGAGTCCTTTATTAAAGGCGGCGCCGACCGGCACCTTGTCCAGGAACCCGCCGTACACGCCGGGGATGGACACCGTGCCCCCCTTGCGGCAGCAGTGGATCGCCTGCCGGAGCGCCACCGGGCGGTCGGTGGCCATGAACGCCGCCGTCTTCACGCGGTCGTACCAGTAATCGAGCGTCGCGCCGTGCGCTTCCATGCCGACCGCATCGATGCACGAGTCCGGCCCCATGCCGCCGGTGAGGTCCATCAACGCCTCGTACACATCCACCTGTTCGTAGTCCAGCGTGATGGCGTTCCCGTCGCGCGCCGCCATCTGCAGCCGCTCGGGCTCCCGATCGATCGCGACGGCGCGGCTGGCGCCCAGGAGGCAGGCGCTGCGGATCGCGAACTGGCCGACCGGTCCGCAGCCCCACACCGCGACGGTGTCGCCCGGCTCGATCGCGCATCCCTCTGCAGCCATGAAACCGGTGGGGAAGATGTCGGAGAGGAACAGCACCTGCTCGTCGCCCAGCATCGTGGGGATCTTCAGCGGCCCGACATCGGCGAACGGCACGCGCGCGTACTCCGCCTGCCCGCCCGCGTAGCCACCCAGCATGTGCGAGTACCCGAAGATGCCACACGGCGACGCGCCGTACATCGTCTCGGGAATCCACGCATTCGGGTTCGAGTTGTCGCAGGCCGAGAACAGCCCGCGCTTGCAGTAAAAACAGGAGCCGCAGGAAATCGTGAACGGTACGACGACGCGGTCGCCGGTCTTCAGGTTCCTGACTTCGGATCCCACGTCGACGATCTCGCCCATGAACTCGTGGCCAAGAATGTCGCCGGGCCTCATCGTCGGGATGTAGCCGTCGAGGATGTGGAGGTCGGATCCGCAGATGGCGGTGGACGTGACCCGCACGATCGCGTCCCTCGGGTTCAGGATTTCAGGATCCGGCACCCGATCGACGCGCACGTCCCCCTTCCCATGCCAGCACAGAGCCCTCATGCGCTCCTCCGTGGCTTGGCATTCACCATTGTTGCTGCGGGCGAGCGCTTCTGGCGCTTGCGCCGCAACGCGAGCATGCCGCGCGAGAGTCCCGCCGGGCGGCCGCTTGGCTGACCTTCGGTGGTGGGCACCTCGCCCGTCTCGAGCAGGCGCTTGAGCCGCCGGAGATCTTCGTGGATTTGCTGCGACGGCTCTTCGCCGAAGAGCTTCGCGAACAGCGCGCCCAGCTTTCCGGCGGGCGGCCCGTACTGCAGGTGCACGGTGATGCGGGTGCCGCGACCCGGGCCCGCGTCATCGAAGTTGACCGAGCCGGCGCTCGTCACGTCGGAGCCGGGCAGCGATCGCCAGCCGATCACCTGGTTGCCGACCTCGTTGATGATTTCGGCGTCCCATTCGACGCGCATGCCCGCCGGCGCCCTCGCCACCCAGTGGGAGCGATCGGGGCTGGTGGCCGTGACGGCCTCGAGATGCTCCATGAAGCGCGGCAGGTTCTCGAAGTTCCGCCAGAACGCGAACAGCTCGTCGACGGGGCGGTCGATCGTGACCGAGTCCTTCACGTGGACGCCGCCGCTGCCGCCAAGGGCGACCTGCGTACGCTGGCTGGCCGTGTTGCGGCCGATGCGCGCGTTGACGGGACAGTGTCCCGTGACGCCGCGGAAGAGGAGCGCGCTGCCGGCCACCGCGCCGAGCGCGCTCGACGGTTTCCGGCGGGAGAGCGCGGCCATCAGGAGGCCGGCGCCCGCGGCGAGCGACGCCCATCGCTCAATCCCTCCGACGTTCAGCCATTCTCGTTCTCGCAAGACGCTGGAACTTGCGGCCATGGGTTCCATGTGTTGTCCTCTGTCGTTCGTTTACCTGTCGGTCTTCGCGCCGGCGGTCGGCGTCCATGAGGGGGCGTCGCTCGCCGGGAAAGACTCCTGCGACGCGTCGTCCACGACGTCCTCGTCGCGCCAGCCGCGCGCGCGCAGCGTGCGATCGGCCAGCGCCCGCGCGCGCGTGACGTCATGCCGCCCCTGCGCGGCACGTGCGACGATGCCTGCGCCGGCGGCGCCGAGCACCGTGCCGAGCCAGCCGCCGCGCCGCAAGCCGTACAGCGCGAGACCCGCGCCGAAGAGACCGACGAGGAGCCGCTCGCGATCCCACTGCGACGTCTCCGGCGTCCACCCCGGCCGTTCCCACACGTTCCCGGTCGATCGACTCACCTTTAGGTTGCGTGACTCGTAAGCCATAATCTCACCCAGAACAACGCCACAGTGCACATCGCGTGCCCGCCAGCGCTTCGGTGATAGCATCCGCCTCATGCGCACGTTCGTCGCGTGTTCATGTGTGGTTCTCGGTCTGCTCGCGTCAATCTCCGCGCGCTCGGTGCAGCGTCCGGAGACGGAGGCGTTCGACATCCTGATTCGCCGCGCGCGGGTAATGGACGGGATGGGCAACCCGTGGGTTCGCGCGGATGTGGGCGTGCGCGAGGGGCGCATCGCGGCCGTGGGGAAGCTCAACGGCGCAACCGCGGCGCGCGTCATCGATGCAGCCGACCGGGTGCTCGCGCCCGGTTTCATCGACGTGCACTCGCACGCCGGCGAGAGCCTGACGCGCGAGACCCTGCGCGATGCGGCCCCGATGATCGCGCAGGGGGTCACGACCATCTTCATCAATCCGGACGGCGGCGGTCCGCTGGATCTTGCCGCGCAGCGACGCCAGATCGAGGCCGGCGGCATCGGCGTGAACGTCGCGCAGCTCATCGGCCATGGCAGCGTGCGCCGCGCGGTCCTCGGGACGGAAGCGCGCGAGCCGACGGCCTCGGAACTGGTCGCGATGGAAGCGCTCGTCGGTCGCGGCATGGGCGAAGGTGCCTTCGGCCTGTCGAGCGGCTTGTTCTACATCCCGGGCCGGTACGCGAAGACCGAGGAGGTCATCGCGCTGGCGCGCGTGGCCGCGGCTGCGGGCGGCGTGTGCACCAGCCATGTGCGCGACGAGGGTGATTACGGCGCGGGAGTGGTCGCTGCCGTCGACGAGGTCATCCGCATCGCCGACGAGGGTGGCCTTCGCGGCATCGTCACGCACATGAAGGCGCTCGGCCCGGACAACTGGGGCAAGGGGGCGGCGCTGCTCGAGCACATCGACGCGGCGCGCGCGCGCGGCGTCGAGGTGTTCGCGGATCAATATCCTTACGAAGCCTCTTCGACCAATCTCCAGGCGGCGCTGTTGCCCGACGGCGACAACACGGATCCGGCGGCCCGCGAGGCCGTCGCGACGGAGAATCTCAGGCGGCGCGGCGGAGCCGACAGCATCGTCATCGCGTTCTGCCGGAGCGATCGCACGCTTGAAGGGAAGAGCCTCGCGCAGATTGCCCAGGCGCGCGGGGTGACGGCGGTCGCCGCGGCGCTGGGCATCATCGCGCAGGGGGGCGCGTCGATCGTCTCGTTCAACATGTCGGAGAAGGACATCGAGGCGATCATGCGCGCGCCGTACACGATGGCCTCGAGCGATGGGGCGCTCGTCGAAATGGGGAGCGGCGTACCGCACCCCCGCGGCAACGGATCGTTCGCGCGCCGCCTGGCGCGCTACGTCCGGGAGCGAAAGGTCGTGCCGCTGGAGTTTGCCATCCGCGCGATGACCAGCCTGCCGGCTTCTGTGTTTCGGATGAAAGACCGCGGTGTTATCCGCGAAGGCGCGGTCGCCGACCTCGTCCTCTTCGACCCGGACAGGATCCAGGACATGGCGACGTACCAGAACCCGCACCAGCTTGCGACCGGGGTGAGCGACGTGGTCGTGAACGGAACGCTCGCGATGGAGGGGGGCAAACTGACCGGGGCGAGGAAGGGGAGGGTGCTGCGCCTGTCTGTCGGCAATTGATCATCGGGCGATCGGGTAATGGCACGAGCACGCCCAGCCCCCATCACCCACACATCGCCCTCCCCGTCCTGCCGACGATCTCGCGCCACCGCTCCTCGACCGCGGCGCGTGCGGCCTCGAGCGCGGGCGGGTTGTCGAGCAGGAAGCGGAAGCGTCCCTGATCCTTGAGGTAGTCCTCGAGCGCGATGCGGCCGGGATCGAGCGTGAGCCGCCAGGTCGTGCCGCGTTCGATCTCGACGAGCGGGAACACCCGCGCCTGCACGGCCATGCGCGCGGCTTTGATCGCGCGGTCGGACGGGATCTTCCATCCCGGGGGGCAGGGGGCGAGCACGTGGAGAAACCTGGTGCCCTTGATCGAGCGCGCCTTGGAGATCTTCGCCGCCAGGTCGTCGGGGAACGCGACGCTGGCGGTGGCGGCATAGGGAATCCGGTGCGCCGCCATGATCGCGAGCAGGTCCTTCTTCGGCTGGTCCTTGATGTGGGCGCCCGGCGTCGTCGTGGTCCAGGCGCCGAGCGGCGTGGCGGAACTGCGCTGGACGCCGGTGTTCATGTACGCCTCGTTGTCGTAGCAGACGTACAGGATGTTCTCGTTGCGCTCGGCCGCGGCTGAGAGTGCCTGGATGCCGATGTCGAACGTACCGCCGTCGCCGGCCCAGGCGCACACCGTCGTATCCGTGTCTCCCTGGAGGTCGAGCGCCGCGCGCACGCCGGTGGCCGCGGCGGCCGCCGAGGGGAAGGGGGCGTGCATGACCGGCACGCCGGCCGCGCTGTAGGGAGAGGGGCCGTCGATGACCGTCCAGCAGCACGCCGGGATCACGAGGATCGTCTTGCGCCCGAGCGCCTTCAGCGCGATCCGCATGGCCAGCGCGGCGCCGCAGCCGGCGCACCCGACGTGTCCGGGCGAGAGGACCTCGTCAGGCGGGAGATCGTAATTGACCTGTCGCAGCACCGTCACGGCTACTTCTCCTTCAGTCCGACCCAGAGCGTCTCGCGCTCCGGCTCGTCGCGTTCCTGCGCGTAGGCAATCATCGACTCGAACGTGTCGGGGGTGACGTCCCGCCCGCCCAGCCCGCCGACAAAGGAGAAAAGTGGGACAGTCCCACTTCCGGCACCGGAAAGTGTGACTGTCCCACTTTTGCGGCTGTGGAGCGCGGCGCGCACTTCCGACGCCATGATGCCGCCGTGGCCGAAGGAGATATTGCGGTCGAACACCACGACCTTCTTGGCGCCGGACAGCGCCGCACGCACCGCATCGAATGGGAACGGCCGGAACAGCCGGATCTTCACCAGCCGCACCCGCTTCCCCGCCTTCTGGTACTGGTCGATCACCGAGCGCGCCGTCGCCGCCGCGGTGCCCGAGGTCACCAGCGCGATATCCACCTCGCCGCGCGCGCGATCGTCGTTGCACGGATACGTCTCGACGATCGGGTGGCGGCGGCCGAACAGCTTGTAAAACTCCTCGTTCGCGTCGATCGCCGCCTTTCTCGCCTCGTCCATCGAGCGCTCCATGCGGGCGCGCAGCTCCATGTACGCGTCGTTGGCTGGCAGCCCGCCGAACGCGCTCGGCTTCGCGGTATCGAGCGCGAACGCCGGGCGGTACTCCGGCAGGTACGCGTCCACGAGCGCCTGGTCGGGGATGCTGACCGGCTCACTTGTGTGCGACAGGAAGAACGCGTCGAGGTTCACCATCGCGGGCAGCAGCACGTGCTCGGCGACGCGAAACGCCTGGATGACCGTGTCGAGCACTTCCTGGTTGTTCTCGCAGTAGAACTGGATCCACCCGGTGTCGCGCTGGGACAGGCTGTCGTTCTGGTCCACGAAGATGTTCCAGGGGGACCCCATCGCCCGATTCACGTTGGCCAGCACGATCGGCAGCCGCGCCCCCGCGCACCAGTGCAGCATCTCGTGCATGTACGCGAGCCCGTGCGACGAGGTGGCGGTGAACGCGCGCAGTCCCGTCTGCGACGCCCCGGCGCAGGTCGCCAGCGCCGAGTGCTCGGACTCCACGGCGACAAAGCGCGCGTCCAGGCGGCCGTCACCGCACATCTCCGACAGCAGCTCGACGACGCCCGACGACGGGGTGATGGGGTACGCCGCGATGACACGCGCGCGGGCGCGCTGCACGGCGTAGGAGATGGCGTGGGTGCCTTCGATGACCTTGGTGACCGCGCTCATCGCTGCTCCTCCGGCGCGAGCACGATCGCGCCGCGCGGGCACTCGGCAACGCAAATGCCGCATCCCTTGCAGTGCAGCGTATCCGCGCTGTACGTCCCCGATCGCGCGTCATGGCGGACGGCCGCGTCGGGGCAGAACACCAGGCAGTTGTCGCACTCGGTGCAGGTGCCGCACGTGAGGCAGCGGAGCGCCTCGCGCGTCGCGGCGAGCGCATCGAGTCCCTGGACGACCTCGTCCATCACGCGCACCGCCTGCTCGCGCGGGAGGTGCGCCTGCGTGGCGCGCGCGGAGGGCCGGAAGTAGAACAGATTCACCTCGGACGGCCCGACGCGTTCGGCGTGCCCCAGCTCCACCGGATCGCGCCCGGCAAGCCACGCGTCGATCGCGTCGGCGGCCACGCGGCCCGATCCGATGGCGTTGACCACCATGCCGGCCCCCGTCGCCGCGTCGCCGCCCGCAAATACCGCCGGCCGCGTCGTCCGGCCCCAGGCGTCGGCGTAGAGGCGGCCGCCGTGCGTGTCGATCACCTGCGCGAACGGATCGACCTCCACGTCTTCGCCGATCGCGGTGAAGGCATGGGCCGCGTCCAGCCGGAACTCCGATCCGGGGACCGGCTCCGGCCGCGGCCGCCCGCTCGCGTCCGGCGACCCGAGACGCATGCGCCGCAGCTCGACGCCGCTCAGGCGTCCCCTGCCGTTCACGAACCCGGAGGGCGCCACCTCGAAGATGAACTCGATGCCTTCGGCTTCGGCCTGCGCGATCTCGTCGGGGTGGGCGGGCATGTGCTCCCGCGACCGGCGATAGGCGACGGTGACGGGGGCGGCGCCGAGGCGAAGCGCGGTTCGCGCCGCGTCCATCGCGGTGTTGCCGCCGCCGATGACCACGGCCGCTCCCGAGAGCGCGGTCTCCGTGCCGGCATTCGCCGCGCGCAGGAACTCGAGGCCGGAGCGGACGCCGGCCAGGTTGTCGCCCGGCACCCGCGCCTCGCGGGAGCGATTCGCGCCAACGGCGACAAACACCGCGGCGTACGGATTCAGGTCCTCCCAGCGCAACGACTCGCCGAAACGTGCGCTGCCCTGGAAGGCAACGCCCAGGCGCCAGAGCGTCTCCAGCTCCGCGTCGAGCACCTCGCGGGGCAACCGGTAAGGAGGAATCCCGTACCGCAGCATGCCTCCGGCTTCCGGCATGGCGTCGAACATGGTGGGCAGGTGGCCGCGCAGCGCGAGGTGGTACGCGCAGCTGATGCCCGCCGGGCCCGCGCCGATGATCGCGACGCGACGCGCGTGGTTCGACGGAGCAGGGCGCTCGACCTGCAACCTGAGGCGGCGCGCCTCGTCGCCGATCGCGCGCTCGATCGCGTGCACCGCAACCGCGGAATCGAGCCCCTGGCGATTGCAGTGGCGCTCGCACGGGTGATAACACACGCGCCCGCAGATCCCGGGCAGCGGGTTGTGCTCGAGGATCGTTCGCCACGCCTCTTCGAACTGTCCGTCCGCGACGTGTCGCAGGTACGCGCGCACGTCCGTGCCGGCGGGGCAATCGAGGTTGCACGGCGACGGCCGCGTCGTCCAGACGGGGCGGAACGTCCGCCAGTTGCCCGTGACCAGCTCGCGCGTGCTCCGGAGCGAGACCGCCATCGGCGTTCCAGCCGGGACGTCGTCTATCGTTGAGATACGGGCCATATGGGTGTCCCTTGAAGTGCTCGACGCTCGGTGCCGGGTGCTCGGTGCTATGTGCGGTGCCGGGCGCTGAGTGCCAGCACTGCCCGGGCGGCATCCTTCGCCGCCGCCACGTTCGCCTCCGGTTTGATCGGCACGAGCGCCGGCACTTCCGCGACGACCGCCTCGATGCCGACCGCGCCGGTCAGCGCCGCCCACGCGCCCACGATCGCGGTGTTGACGATCGGCGTGGTACGCGAGCCGAGGCCGTGCCGGAGCGCGATGCCGGTGGCGTCGCACGTACCCACCACGAACCGGTCGGGCAGCTTCAGCTCCTCCGGCTTCTTGAGCGTATTGACGAGAATCGTTCCGCCCGGCTTCAGGCCGGCGGTGACGTCAATCGTGCCGAGCAGCACGGCATCGAGCACGACCACGTGATCCGGCTCGTACACCTGGTAGTGGATCGTGATCGGATCGCGATCCGCCCGGAGGAACGCGGCCACGGGCGCGCCGCTGCGCTCCGCGCCGAACGCGGGAAACGCCTGGACCTGCCATCCTTCGCGGAACATCGCGCAGGCCAGCAGCTTCGACGCGATGACGGTTCCCTGCCCTCCCCGGCCGTGAAACCTGACTGCGAGCATGGCTACGCTCCGTCTGGAAGCGGGTTGGCGAGATATCGATCGATCGCGCGCGCGGCACGGCGCCCCGCGCCCATCGCGGAAATGACGGTTGCGCCGCCCGTGACGATGTCGCCGCCGGCAAAAACGCCCTTCTTCGTTGTCGCGCCCGTGCGGTCGTCGGCGATGAGGTTGCCCCATTTGTTCGTCGGCAGGTCCGGCGTCGTCTGCCGGATCAGGGGGTTCGCACCCTGGCCGACGGCGAACACGACCGTGTCGACCGCGAGCTCGAACTCGGAGCCCGTGATCTCGATCGGCGAACGGCGGCCGGATGCGTCCGGCTCCCCCAGTTCCATCCGGGTGCAGCGAATCTCGCGCACGCGGTTCTTCTCGTCGCCGAGCACGGCCACCGGGGCCGCGAGCATTTCGATCTGCACCCCTTCTTCCTCGGCGTGCTCGACTTCCTCGTGCCGCGCGGGCATCTCCGTTCGCGACCGCCGGTAGATCAGGTACGCGCGGTCCGCGCCGAGCCGCAGCGACGTCCGGACCGCGTCCATCGCCGTGTTGCCTCCGCCAATCACCGCCACGTGCTTCCCGCGGATGATGGGCGTGTCGTACTCAGGGAACCGGTACGCCTTCATCAGGTTGGAGCGCGTCAGGTACTCGTTGGCGGAGTAGACGCCGATCAGGTTCACGCCGGGAATCTTCGGGAAGTGCGGCAGCCCGGCGCCGGTCGCGACGAACACGGCGTCGTACCCCAGCTCCACCATCAGCTCGTCGATCGTGAAGGTCCGGCCGATGACGTGGTTGCACTTGATCTCGACGCCGAGGTCGCGCAGCGTCTCGATCTCCTGCTGGACGATGTCCTTCGGCAGCCGGAATTCGGGGATGCCGTACATCAGCACCCCCCCGGGCTTGTGCAGCGCCTCGAAAATCGTCACCCGGTGGCCCAGGCGCGCGAGGTCGGCCGCCGCGGTCAGCCCGGCCGGTCCGGAGCCGACGATCGCGATCGACCGGCCCGTGGGACTCTCCACGGGCGCGTCGCTCTTGAGCCCCGCCGCCGCGGCGTAATCGGCGGCGAACCGCTCGAGCCGTCCGATCGCGACCGGCTCGAACTTCACGCCGAGCGTGCACTTCTGCTCGCACTGTTCTTCCTGCGGGCAGACGCGGCCGCAGATGGCAGGCAGGACGTTCTTGTCGGTCAGCGTGCGCCAGGCCCCCTCGAAATCCTTCTGCGCGATCTGCTCGACGAACTTCGGGATGTCGATCTCGACCGGGCAGCCCGCGATGCACGGCCGGTTCTTGCAGACGATGCAGCGGTCCGCTTCCTCGACGGCCATCGCCGTTTCGTAGCCGAGCGCCACCTCCGTGAACGCGCGGGCCCGCTCGTGCGGATCCGCGCAGGGCATCGGCAGGCGCGTCTTGCGTCCAACCTTTTTCGCCATCGTTCCTACCACGCCTCCATGCCGACGGCGGACATCTGCTGCATCCGCTCCATCGACGCGCGTTCCTGGTCGCGATACGCCTCGAGGCGTGCTGCCAGCTCCGCGAAGTTGACCTCGTGGCCGTCGAACTCGGGTCCGTCCACGCACACGAATTTCTGCTGGCCGCCGACCGTGACGCGGCACCCGCCGCACATGCCGGTGCCGTCCACCATCACGGGGTTGAGGCTCACCGTCGTCCGCAGCTTCAGCGGCCGGGTGAGGTCGCAGACCGCCTGCATCATGCGGATCGGCCCGACGGCGACGACGTTGTCGAACGCGTGGCCTTTCTCGATCAAATCCTGGAGCGCGTGGGTGACCAGCCCCTTGCGCCCGTAGCTCCCGTCGTCGGTGGTGACGATGACGTCGTCGGCGATCTGGCGCAGCTCCTGTTCGAGGATGACGAGATCCTTCGAGCGCCCGCCGATAATCGCGACGACCTTGCCTCCCTTGTCCTTCACGCCGCGCGCGATGGGGTAGACGACCGCCGTGCCGATGCCGCCGCCGACGCAGCACACCTGCTCGCGCTCGCCGATGTGCGTCGGCAGCCCCAGCGGCCCAACCACGTCGAGCACGTCGTCTCCCCCGTGCATCGCGCAGAGCTGGCGCGTCGACTTGCCGACGGCCTGCACGATGACGGAGATGGCGCCGCGCGCGACGTCCACGTCGGCAATGGTGAGGGGGATGCGCTCGCCCTGCTCGTCGATCCGGAGGATGACGAACTGGCCCGGCTGGCGCTTTTTCGCGATGGGCGGCGCGTCGAGCCACAGGCGCGAAACGCCCGGCGCGAGAGAACTGATGCTGAGAATGCGTGCCACGAAGGGCCCTCCACTGAATGCCGACTTTCTGGCAGACGGATAACCGGCGGTACTCCTCAGGCAACGAAGGTGCCACGTCGCAAGACGGGTTGGCAGGTCTAAACACCCAATATTCAGAGATTTAGACTCAGACGGCTGGCGCCTGACGCGCCGACAATCCGACACAGGAACTTGAGGATTGGAGGATTGGGGGATTGGAGGGTGGGAGGGTGGGAGGGTTGATTTCATCCGTTAATCCGGATATATAGATGCAGTGACGGCTGGCCTCCTGGACGACCTCTCGGCGCTGAGCGATCTTGTCCGCACCCGCATGCTCGTCGTGCTGGAGCGGCACGAGCTGACGGTGTCGGAGATTTGCAGCGTTCTGCAGCTGCCGCAGTCCACGGTGAGCCGGCACCTGAAAGTGCTGGGGGATGCCGGCTGGGTGGCGTCGCGGAAGGACGGGACGAGCCGGTTCTACACGCTCACGCTGCGCGACAACGGCACGGGGCCGCGGCGGCTCTGGCACGTCGTCCGCGAGCACGTGATGACGCTGCCGGCGGCCGGGCAGGATGCGCGGCGCCTGGCGTCAGCGCTCACGCGGCGTCGCACCGCGTCGCAGGAGTTCTTCGCCACCGCGGCGGGGCAGTGGGACAAGCTGCGCGACGAATTGTTCGGCAGCGAGTTTTACGTCTTCGCTCTTCTCGGCCTGCTCGACCCCCGGCGGGTGGTCGCCGATCTCGGCTGCGGGACGGGGCAGGTTGCCGCCGTGCTCGCGCCGAACGTGGCGCGCGTGATTGCGGTTGACGGGTCGACCGAGATGCTGGCCGCGGCCCGCAAGCGGCTGCGCGATCATGCGAACGTGGAGCTGCGGCGCGGCGAGCTGGAATCGCTCCCGCTGGAGGACGCGTCGGTGGATGTCGCACTCGCGGTCCTGGTGCTGCACCACCTGCCGGATCCGGCGGCGGCGCTGCGCGAGGCCGCCCGCGCGGTCAAGCCGGGCGGCACCCTGCTCATCGTGGACATGTGGCCGCACGACCGGGAGGAATATAAACAGCAGATGGGCCACGTCTGGCTGGGATTCCCGGAAGACCAGCTCTCGACGTGGATGCAGGCGGCCGGGTTCTGCCGGCCGAAATTTCGATCGTTACCGCCGGCGCCCGACGCGAAGGGCCCGGCATTATTCGTGGCGACAGCCCGGGTCTTGGATCCCAAAG
This sequence comes from Acidobacteriota bacterium, assembly GCA_016184105.1. Taxonomy (NCBI): domain Bacteria; kingdom Pseudomonadati; phylum Acidobacteriota; species Acidobacteriota bacterium. The sequence goes on along the minus strand of JACPDI010000014.1, from coordinate 60,304 downwards.
ACCACTAAGAGCACGAAGCAGGACACCAGTGCCCGTCTTCGTGGCCTTGGCGGCCTTCGTGGTGAATCGTTAGAGGAGAGACGATGAGTACTGCAGTCGGAGAAGTTCACGCGTTCGACGCCGCGAAGCAGGCCGGGCGCGTGCCGTACAAGGTTGCCGACCTCGCGCTCGCCGAGTTCGGGCGCAAGGAAATCCGCCTCGCCGAGCATGAGATGCCCGGGTTGATGGCCGTGCGCCAGCGGTATGCGGGCGGGAAGCCGCTGGCGGGCGCGCGCGTGATGGGCTCGCTGCACATGACGGTGCAGACCGCGGTCCTCATCGAAACGCTCGCGGACCTCGGCGCCGACGTGCGCTGGGTCTCCTGCAACATCTTCTCAACGCAGGACCACGCCGCCGCGGCGGTCGTGGTCGGGCGTCCCGGGTCCGGCGGCACGCCGCAGCATCCTCGCGGCATCCCGGTGTTCGCCTGGAAAGGGGAGACGCTCGAGGAGTACTGGTGGTGCACGGCCGAGGCGCTCACCTGGCCGGACGGCACCGGCCCGACCCAGATCGTCGATGACGGCGGCGACGCCACGCTCCTGATTCACAAGGGGGTCGAGTTCGAAAGAGCCGGCGAGGTGCCGGCGTTCAACGCCGACACGGAGCCCGAGGAGTGGGGCGTGATCCTCGAGCTGCTGCGCGGGCAGTTGAAGAAGGACGGCTCGCTCTACCAGCGGATCGCGAAGGATGTCCGCGGCGTCTCCGAGGAGACCACGACGGGCGTGCACCGGCTCTACCCGATGGAGCAGCACGGCACGCTGCTCTTCCCCGCGATCAACGTCAACGACTCGGTGACCAAGAGCAAGTTCGACAACATCTACGGCTGCCGCCACTCGCTCATTGACGGCCTCAACCGCGCCACCGACGTGATGCTCGGCGGCAAGGTCGCGGTCGTCTTCGGCTACGGCGAGGTGGGGAAGGGGTGCGCGCAGGCGCTGCGCGGCCAGGGATGCCGCGTGATCGTGACCGAGATCGACCCGATCTGCGCGCTGCAGGCGGCGATGGAGGGCTTCGAGGTCAAGACGATTGACGACGTGATCGAGACGGCGGACATCTTCGTGACGGCGACGGGGAACTTCAACATCATCACCGCCGACCACATGAAGCGGATGAAGAACAAGGCGATCGTCGGCAACATCGGCCACTTCGACAACGAGATCGACATGGCCGGCCTGAAGAAGGTCGCCGGGATCGAGAAGATCAACATCAAGCCGCAGTACGACGAGTGGGTGTTTCCGAACGGGAAGAGCATCCTCGTTCTGGCCGAGGGGCGGCTGCTGAATCTCGGCTGCGCCACGGGGCACCCGAGCTTCGTGATGTCCGCGTCGTTCACCAACCAGACGATCGCGCAGCTCGAGCTGCACGAGCACTCGGACAAGTACGGGAAGAAGGTGTACATCCTGCCGAAGCACCTGGACGAGGAGGTGGCGCGGCTGCACCTCGATCACCTGGGCGTCAGGCTCACGACGCTCACAAAAGCCCAGGCGGACTACATCGGGGTGCCGGTGGAGGGGCCGTACAAGCCGGCACACTATCGATACTAGGACCCCTGACCAGGACCCCTGCCCATCGGGGCATTGATCGGGGATCGGGGAATTGCACGATCGATAATCCGATTGCCGATTGTGCCGTTGCCCGATCCCCCGATTATCAATTGCCGATGAACTGGCGTCGGCTTCGGCCGAAGTACACGCTGGTCGGCGTCTGATCGTCCCAGCCCCTGTTGGCGTGCGGCACCGTCCACCGCTCGATCCGGCGCGGTTCGAGGATCGGCTTGCCGAGCGCGGGGCTCGAGAGGCAGTACGTCCCCTCGTGCGTGCCGATCCAGATCAGGTTGCGATCCCACTCGACGAACACGTTCTCCGACGTCCCGCGGTACCAACTCATGTAGTCGTCCATCTCCCCGGTGCGCCGTGGAACGAACCACGCAAGCTCCTTCGGCCGGGCGGGATCGGAGATGTCGTGGATGCGGATGCCGGCGTTGAACCAGGTGATCACGACGACGTTGGGGCGAGCGGTCCCGGGTGCGACCCAGGCCTGGATGTTGTGCGTGCCGAATCGCCCGCGCGCCTGGCAGAAGTCGGCGTACGGGGCTTCCTTCGGCGGCATCGGCCGCGGGAACCGTCCGACCACGCGCGGGTGCGCGGGATCCTTGACGCTGATGATGAGCGGCGTCTTGAACGGCTCGCGGCAATCGCCGTAGATGGTTTCCGGCATGCCGATGACGAGATCCTGCAGCTGCGGGTGGGCCGCGTCGGCGAAGACCGGCGCAACGGTGTGATACGGAATGCCGCCGAGGGTCTCGAAGTCGTACATCAGGCGGCCGGCGGGCTTCGGATTTCGCACGTCGCTGAAGTCGAACACGAACATGCCGAAGTGGCCGAATCCGCCGTAGCCGTACCTGCCGCCATCCTCGATGCGCTTCGGCACGGTGGGCGCGCCGTGCACGCCGGTCCACGAGGACTGGTCGCCGGCGAACCAGTATTTCTTGTATTCGTCTTCCTCGCCGACGCGCTGTCCCGGCACCCACCAGCGCGACATCTCCCTGACCGCGGCCGGATCGGCCATGTCGACGATCATGATGCCGTTGCTCGACGGGCGCTGCGGGTTCTCCATGCGAAGCTGGTCGTCCCAGCCGCAGTCGAGGAACGCGTACTTCCCGCCGTCGTAGAAGTTCGTGTGGGTGCCGAAACCGGTCTGTCCCGTATCGAACTCCTGCAGCAGGACGGGCCGCGCCGGATCTGAAATGTCGTAGGTCCGGAACCCCCGCAGCCCCTTATAGGCGAGCGTCGTCTGCTCGACCCATTCGCGGTGGTGCTGGCCGCGCGGGTACTTCGGCGTGTGCCGCGGCATGGGCGGTTCCACCGACTCGACGGCGATCCACTTTCGCAGGGCCGTGTTGTACGCGACGCAGATCTTCCGCAGGCGGATCGATCCCGCCTTCACCTCGACCGGCTTGACCGGGTCGGTGATGTCCAGCCAGCCGCCGCTGGCCGGGAGCAAGCGCTGTCGTCCCTTCGCCCACATGTTCATCAGCGGCTCGCCCCCGGCGGTTTCCGGGCCGGGCACGAACGCATGAACATCCATGTTGTGTACGTACTGGTTGCGATCCAGATAGGGGAGCGCGCCCATCGGCAGGCGGAACGGCACGGTGCCTCCGCCGGGCATGACGCCGCTGACCTGCGCGCGCGCGGACACGGCGCCGGCCACAGCGCCCAGCGCCGCCCCGGCCACGCCCTTGATCATCGTTCTGCGACTGATGCTCATGAGACCCTCCAGGGAGTTGCGAGGTTGAGGAGCCCGGAGCGATGCGGAGAGAGGACGCCGGGGCGACCCCTGTGGCTGCCCCCGGCGTTCTCTTCGACGCGACCTCCCGCTTCTCAGCGCCCTCTTCTCTTCGCGGCGCCCTCTACAGCCCGAGCCGTTCACGCAGTCCGCGGCCGAAGTACACGCTCTTGGACGTGTGATCGTCCCAGCCGGCGTTCACGTGCGCCTGCGACCAGCGCTCGACCGGTCTCGGCTCGAAGATCGGCTTGCCGAGCGCCGGCGACGAGAGACAGTACGTGCCCTCGTGCGTGCCGAGCCAGATCAGGTTGCGGTCCCATTCGATGTACACGCTCTCCGCCGTGCCGCGGAACCAGGTCTCGTAATCCTCGATCTCGCCGTCGCGCGCCGGCACGAACCACGCGGTTTCCTTCGGCTGCGCCGGGTCGGACAGATCGAACAGCCGGATGCCCGCCGCGAAGGCGGTCACGCCGAGGACTTCCGGACGCTCGATGCCCGGCGCCGCCCAGGCGTGCGTGTTGTGCCAGCCGAATCGGCCGCGCGCCTGGCAGAAGTCCGCGTACGGGGCATCCTTCGGTGCGACCGGGCGCGGGAAGATGCCGACCAGACGCGGGTTCTTCGGGTCGTTGACGTCGATGACCTGCACCGGCTTGTACGGTTCGCGGCAGTCCGGCTGCACCGTTTCAGGCACGCCGATGAGCAGGTTCTGCAGGCGCGGATGGCGCATGTTGGCGGCGAGCGGATAGACCGTGTGATACGGAATGCCGCCCATCGACTCGAACGGCGCCTGGAAGCGCGCGATCGGCTTCGGGTTCCGGACGTCGGTGAGGTCGAACACGAACAGTCCGAAGTGCCCGAAGCCGCCGTAGCCGTACCTCCCGCCGTCCTCGACGCGCTTGGGGACGGTCAGCGCGCCGTGGTTGCCGGTCCATGACGACTGATCGCCGGCGAACCAGTACTTCTTGTATTCTTCCTCTTCGCCGACGCGCTGCCCCGGCACCCACCACCGGGACACTTCCTTGATGTTGGCCGGGTCGGTCATGTCGACAATCATGATGCCGTTGCTCGATGGACGCTGCGCGTTCTCCATCCGCAGCTCGTCGTCCCAGCCCGCGTCGAGGTAGGCGTACTTGCCGCCGTCGTAGAAGTTGTGGTGGGTACCGCCGCCGCGCTTCCCCGTGCTGAATTCCTGCAGCAGGACCGGCCTGGCCGGGTTGGTGACGTCGTAGGTCCGGATGCCGCGATGACCTTCCCAGTTGAGGATCTTGTCGCGATATTCCGGGTGGTGCTGGCCGAGCGGGTACTGGGGATTCGCCCCGGAGAGCGGCCGCCCCGCCGACACCACCATGATCCACTTCTTGAGATTCGAGTTGTACGCCACGGCGCCGCCGGTGCGAACCTTGCCCGTCTCGATCAGGACCGGCTTGCGGCCGTCGCTGACATCGAGGAACCCGGCGCCCCCCGGCAGGAGCCGCTGCGAGCCTCTTGCGTACATCACGACGAGCGGCTCGCCGGTCGTGAACCGCACGCCTGGCAGGTGCGCGTGGACCTCCATGTTGTGGAGGTACTGCTTTCGATCGAGGAAGGGGAGCGCGCCCTTCGGCAGGCGGAACGGCACGGTGCCGCCCCCCGGTGTGAGGCCGGTCACCTGCGCGCGCGCGCTGACGGCGTGCGCGAGCGTGCCGATCGCCACGCCCGCGGCGCCCGTCAGGAGCGCGCGGCGGCTGATGCCGCTCCGCTCCTCACTGTCGTGTGGCCCCTGTGCTTCCGATGAATCCGGATCCGTGCGCGACATCGACATGTGTCACCTCGTTGAGTGTTCGGACGGCATCTGTGCCTTGAAGAAATCGAGGGCCATCTGGATGGCCTCGAGCTGAATCCGGTCCGGGCGGTACACGCCTGTTTCGTCCCTGGGCACGCGGATGATGTAGCCGTGCACGGGGTGATCGAACGACACGCGCGTGATCGTCTTCCCGGCTTCCTTCATCCAGACGTACACGGTCTCGAAGAGCCCCTGCAGCTCGTCCTGGTCGCGGTTCATCAGCAGGATCGGCAGCGTGATCCGGCGGATGCGCTCCATGGCCACCTCCTTGTCGAGGTGCGGCGCGACCGATTCGACCGTGCGGTAGATTGGGTTGTCGGCGGCGAACACCGCCTCCTTCATCTGCAGGAACTCGCTCGCGTCGGGCTCGGACACGATCGCGGCCCGCGCGCCGATCCCTTCCGCCGCGGCCCGCAGGATCATCCCGCCGCCGTGGCTGTTGCCGACCAGCCCCACGCGGTTCGGGTCCACGTAGGGCAGCCGCTTCACGTACTCGACGATCGTCATCAGGTCGTCGTACTCGAGCACCGGCCGGTTGGTCGCCTGGTTCGCCTGCTGCCTGCCGAGCCTGAGCGGCGGCGCAACGGTGTAGGTGAACCAGCTTTCCGCGCGGTAGTTCAGGAAGCCGACCGCGTAGCCCTCCTTGAGGAAGCGCTCCATGGTGTACGCGCGGTTGTTGATGTAGTCGCGGACGTGGGCGAGGCCGGAGCCGCCGTTGCCCGTGAAGAACAGCACGATGGGAAACGGCCCGCGCCCCTTGGGGCGGCGGATGCCGATCGGCGTGAAGAGGCCGTCGACGGTCTCGAGCAGCGTGATCTCGGCGGGGATGTCCGAGTTGGGCACCGCCTCGGTGACCACGATCGATTCCCACGGCTCGGTGACGCGCACCGGGCCGAAGGCCTTCGTCTGTTCCAGGCCGAAGACCTTCGCGGGTTCCTGCCCTGCAACCGGCGCCTGGAGACACCACACGCCGCAGCAGACGAGCGCAAGCGTCCGCACCATTCGAGTCCTCCCCGCCGGCCGATCAGCGGCCGGCCTTCAACGCCGCGAGCGCCGCGTCGTGATACGTCGAATCGACATACCGCTCCGGCGCGGGCGCGCGCCCGCCCCATTGCCCTTCGATCTCCGCCCGCAGCTCCAGGACGCTGCGAAGGCCTGCGAGGTCAATCCGCGCGTCCGGCGCCAGCGCGGCAACGCCACGCGCGTAGGTCTCCGCGGCGACATCGCGATCGAGCTGCAGCGCACGCGCCATCAGGTCGACGGCTTCGGTCTTGTGCTCCGGCGCGACGAGCCACCGCTGGGCCTCGACGAACGCCGACAGGTAATCGACCAGCGTCTGCCGGTTCGCGCGCCCCCAGTCGCGGCGGACGAACGCGCCCATGCCCTGGTACGCGCCGAGCAGGCTGGCCGCGGTCCCCAGCGAGCGGAGCCCGCCGCGCACCGCCTGGATCGAAAACGGCGGATTCAGCATCGACGCGGCGTTCGTGCTTTCGGCGAGCATCGCCTTCATCCGCTGCGGCGTCCCGCCGATCGCCTTCAGCTCGTAGTCCCCCTCGCGCACCCCCGCGGCGCGCAGGATCTTCCTCAACTGCAGCGCGTAGGCGGTGTTCGGCGCATCCACGAGGACGCTGCGCCCCTTGAGGTCGGCGATCGATCGGATCCCGGGCTGGACGATGACCTCGTTCATCGAGTCGTCGCCGCCGAGCACGATGACGACGTCCGTGCCCGCGGTCTCGACCATCGCGATCGCGTTGTCGACGGCGGCGTGCGCGATGTCGTACCTGCCTGCCGCCAGGCCGTCGCGAAGCGCCGGCGAGTTCGGCGTGATCTCGACGTGCACCGCGAGGCCGCGGGCGGCGAACAGGCCGCGCGCCTCGGCGACGCGCAGCGGAAAGGTCGGCACGCTCGAGAACGCGACGACGTTGAGCCGCCGCGCGGCAGGCGCCTGCGCCGCCGGCCGTGCCCCGGCCAGCGCCGCGCACGCGACGAGCAGGCACCAGGCGCGCCGCCTCACGTGCGCTCCACCTCGGCACGCGCCGCCGCCGGGCGGACGTCCGCCGCCTCCGCCGCCGCGCCGGGCCACGCGGCCCCCCCGCTGAGCGCGCGCCGCAGCTCCGCGAGGTCGAGCGCCTTGTCCCACCACGCGACGAAGATCGTCACCGCGCCGTTGCAGATCATGTTCGTGGTCCCGCGCGCCATCGACATGAACCGCTCGATGCCGAGCAGCAGCGCCATGCCGGCGACCGGCAGCGTGCCGACCGACGCGAGCGTGGCCGCGAGGACCACGAACGCGGAGCCGGAGACGCCGGCGGCTCCCTTCGAGCTGAAGAGCAGCACCGTGAGGAACGTGAGAATCTCCCCCCAGGTCAGGTGGATGTTCATCGCCTGCGCGATGAACATCACGGAGATCGTCTGGTAGATCGCGGAGCCGTCCTGGTTGAACGAGTAACCCGTGGGCACGACCAGGCCCACGACGCTCTGCTTGCAGCCCGCGCGTTCGAGCTTGTTCATGAGGCGCGGCAGCGCGACTTCTGACGTGGAGGTCGCGAGCACGAGGAGGATCTCCTCCTTGATGTAGGCGAGGTACTTCCAGATGGAGAAGCCCACGACCCAGGCGAGGAGCCCCATGAAGACGATGACGAAGAAGAAGCAGGTGAGATAGACCGCCGCCACCACCTTGAACATCGGGACGAGCGAGCCGATGCCGTACCTGCCGATCGCGAACGCCATCGCTCCGAACGTGCCGATGGGCGCGAGGTTCATGATGAGCGCGAGCGCCGCGAAAAACGCGGACGACAGCTGCTCGATGAGATGCACCAGCGGGCGCCCCTTCTCCCCGAGACGGAGCAGCGCCAGCCCGAAGAGGATCGAGAAGAACAGCACCTGCAGGATGTACCCCGTGGCGAACGCGCCGACGACGGTCTCGGGGATGATCCCGAGGAAGAAGTCGACGGTGCCAACGGGCGCGCTCGACCGGCCGGCGTACGCCGACACCGCTCCCGCATCGAGCGAGGCGGGATCCGCGTTGAAACCCGCGCCGGGGCGCGCCAGGAGGCCGACGATGAGCCCGACGATCATCGCGACGGTGGACACGATCTCGAAGGCGACTGCGGCGCGCACGCCGATGCGGCCGACCTCCTTCATGTTCGACATCTTGCAGAGGCCGGCGACCACCGAGACGAAGATGATCGGCGCGATGATCATCTTGATCAGCTTGATGAAGGCGTCGCCGAGCGGCTTCATCGCGGCGCCGGTGGCCGGGGCAAAGTGTCCGAGCAACACGCCAAGCGTCATGCCGATCAGCACGTGCACCCAGAGCTGACGGTAGAGCGGTTTCTTTCGGGCCGCCTGTGTCACGGGTCCCTCCCCGCCGGCTACATCCGGTGGTTGTAGGTCACGAGCTTCATCTCGGTCATTTCTTCGATGGCGTAGCGCACGCCCTCCCGGCCGAACCCGGAGAGCTTCAGTCCGCCGTAGGGCATGTGGTCGATGCGGAACGTGGAGACGTCGTTCACCATCACGCCGCCGGCGTCGATGCCTTCGATCGCGGCGGTGATAATCCGCTCGTCGTGCGTGAACACGCCCGCCTGCAGCCCGAAGTCGCTCGCGTTGGCCGAGGCAATCGCCGCCGCCACCTCGTCGTAGCGCACGAGGCCGACGAGCGGCGCGAACACTTCCTGGCAGGCCACGCGCATCTCCGGCCGCACGTCCTCGAGCACCGTGGGCGCGAGCACCGACCCCTGAAGCGTTCCCCCCGCGAGCACGCGCGCGCCTTCACCACGCGCCTCGTCGATCCAGGCCCGCACGCGTTGGGCGGCGGTGCGGTCGATGAGCGGGCCGACGTCGGTCGCTTCGGCGAGCGGGTCGCCCGCCTTCAACGCCCTGACGCGCCCGAGAAACAGCTCGCGGAAACGCTCGTACGCCGGCGCATGGACGAAGACGCGCTGGACCGAGATGCACGACTGCCCGGCGTACGAGAAGCCGCCCCACGCGATGCGCTCGGCGGCGTAGGCGAGGTCCGCGTCGCTGTGGACAATGACGGCGGCGTTGCCACCGAGCTCGAGGGTCACGCGCTTGCGCCCGGCGCGGCGCTTCAACTCCCACCCGACGGCGGGGCTGCCCGTGAACGACAGCAGCGTGATGCGGTCGTCCTCCACGAGCGGCGCGGCGTCGGCGGTGCTGCTCGGGACGACGCTGAGCGCTCCGGCGGGCCAGCCCGCCTCGAGGATCAGGTCGGCCAGCAGCAGGGAGGAGACCGGCGTCTGGCTCGCGGGCCGGATGATGACGGGATCTCCCGCCGCGACGGCGGGCGCCACCTTGTGCGCGACCAGGTTCAACGGGAAATTGAAGGGGGTGATGCCCGCCACGGGCCCGAGGGGCACGCGCCGCACGTGCGCCTCGCGCCGTTCGCTGCCCGGCAGCCAGTCGAGCGGGACGATCTCGCCGTAGATCCGCCGCGCCTCCTCGGACGCCACCTTGAAGGTGAACGCCGCGCGTGCGACCTCGAGACGGGCGGCCTTCATCGGCTTGCCCGCCTCGAGGGCCAGGACGCGCGCCAGCTCCTCGGCGCGCGAGGCGATCCCGGCGCTGACGCTCTCGAGGACCTGCGACCGCTGCCAGGAGGGCAGGCGCCGCGTGATCGGGAACGCCTCGGCGGCGCCCTGGATCGCCTGCTCGATCTCGCGCGGTCCCGCGCGGTGCGTCACCGCGACGAGCGTGTCGTCGTAGGGGCTGCGCACGTGCGAGAGCTGTCCCGTCGTGACGCGACGGCCGGCGATCAGACAGTGGAACTCGCCCAGCGCCGGACGGTCGAGGCTTGCGGCGGCCGGCCGGCGGCTGTCGCCGCGCAGCCGATCGGGGCGACTCATGACAGCGACCCCTCTGCGTCTTCGATCAGGCGCGCGAGGTCGGCGAGGAACGCCGCTGCGCGGACGCCGTCGATCACGCGATGATCGGAGGAGAGCGTGACGCTCATCATGGGGCGCACGGCGGGACGGCCCTCCCGCGCGACCACGCGGTCGGCGATCCGCCCGACCGCGAGGATCGCGGCCTGCGGCGCGTTGACGATCGCGCTGAAGGCATCGACCTCGTACATGCCCAGATTGCTGATGGTGAAGGTTCCGCCGGTGAGATCGGACGGCTGCAGGCGGCCGGCGCGCGCGCGATCGACGAGCTGGCCGCGGCGCTCGGCGAGGGCGGCAACGTCCAGGCGGTCGGCGTCACGGATGACCGGGGCGACCACGCCGTTGTCAACGCCAATCGCGACACCGATGTTGACCTGCGCGTGTGCCTGGACGGCGCCGTCCATCCAGCTCGCGTTGATGCCCGGATGCCTCCGGAGCGCCCGCGCGACGAGCGCCACGAGCAGATCGGTGACGGTGATCTCGCGGGGCGCGCCGGCGGTCGTGTTGAGGCGCGCGCGCAGGGCCGCGAGCGAACCCGCATCGACATCGCGGGCGACGAAGAAGTGCGGCACGGTGGACCACGACGCGGCCATGCGCTCCGCCATCACGCGCCACGTCGCGGGCAGCGCCCCGGCCGACGCCGATGCCGCGGCCGATCCCGCGAGGTCCGCCGCGAGGACGGCGCCCCCGGGTCCGGAGCCTGCCTCCACCGCGACGCCGCGCTCGGCCGCCAGCCGGCGTGCCTTGGGTGACATCAACGGCCGCGCGCCTGCGTCCGCCGCCGCGCGCGAGGGCGGTGGCATGTCCGCCGCCTGATGGTGGACGGTCTCGCGTCCCGTCCGGGCCGGCTGGGTCTCGGCGGGTGGCTGCTCGCCCGGCGCGACGATCCAGGCGATCGTCTGGCCCACGGCGACGACGTCCCCTTCGCGGGCGCGAACGCCGGCGAGCACGCCGTCCGCCGACGCCTCGATCTCGACGACGGCCTTGTCGGTTTCGACTTCCATCAGCAGCTCGCCTTTGCGGACGGACTCGCCTTCCTGCTTCCGCCACGCGACGAGCTTGCCCGTTTCCTGCGCCATCTCGAGGGCAGGCATCACGACGTGTACGGCCATTCGCTCAGACCCCCACGCGTTCCGTCCTCGCGCCCGCGTCAATCAACGCCTTCACGTCCGCGCTCGGTGCCACCTCGACCTCGCGCGTGGCGGGCAGCGGCCCGTCAACCGTGACGTAGTGCGCGCCGGCCACGAGCAGCTTCTCGGCGGGGAAGCGCGTGATCACCTCGTGCCCCGCTTCGGTCACGACGATTTCTTCCTCGATGCGGGCGGCGCTCCAGCCGTCGGTCGACGGCCAGAATGTCTCGAGCGCGAAGACCATCCCCGGCTTCAACTCGTACGGATGTTCGAGCGACACGAGCCGGCTGATGACGGGCTTCTCCCAGATGGCCAGGCCGACGCCGTGGCCGTACTGCAGCGCGAAGGCGGCCTCCTCGCTGGCGAACCCGAAATCCTGCGCGCGCGGCCAGACCGCGGCCACCTCGGCGGTGGTGCGGCCGGGGCGGATCAGCTCGATGGCGGCGTCGAGGTAATCGCGGCACCGCTTGTAGGCGTCCACCATCGCGCGCGATCCGAATCCCACGGAGAAGCAGCGGTAGTAGCACGTGCGATAGCCCATGTACGAGTGCAGGATGTCGTAGTACACGGGGTCGCCCGGACGCAGCACGCGATCCGAGAACACGTGCGGATGCGGGTTGCAGCGCTCGCCGGAGATCGCGTTCACGGCCTCGACGTACTCCGATCCGAGGTCGTACAGGACCTTGGAGACGAGGCCGACCGCCTCGTTCTCGCGCATCCCGGGTTTCATCGCGCGGTACAGTTCGTCGTACGCCGCGTCGACCATCATCGCCGCCATGTTCAGCAGCGTGATCTCGTCCTGCGTCTTGATCACGCGCGCGTCGGACAGGACCTGCTGGCCGTCCACGACGGTGAGCCCTTCCTTCTGCAGCGCGAAGAGCACCGGCGGCTCGATGATGTCGATGCCGACCGGCTCTTTGTGCAGGCCGCGCGACTCCAGCTCGATCCGGATCTTGCGCGCGACGTCCTCGGCGCGTCCCATCTCGGGGGACATCGCGCCGCGCAGCAGCGAGATTCCCGGGCGCGAGCGCTCGCCGAGCCACGGGCAGTGGAGCTGGTGGTGCCGCGCCGCCGACCCGAAGTCCCAGAGGATCGGTTCGTGGCCGCGGGGCAACAGCGTGAAGCGGTTCGCCTTGTCCTGCGCCCACGTGCCGATGTGCGTCGCGGTGATGTACCGCACGTTGTTCATGTCGAAGCAGAGCAGCGAGCCCAGCGCCGTCCTGTCCATCTCGGCGCGCGCGCGCGCCAGCCGTTCGCGGCGGAGCCGGTCGAAATCGACGCGCTGCTCCCAGTCCACCGCCATCGTGCCGTAGGTCTTGAGCGCCATGTCTCCTCGTTCCTCAGGCCTTGCCGCACAGGGCGCGGGCCTGGTCAAACACCGTCTGCGGCGTGGGGACCGTCACATCCTCGAGCGGCGGCGAGAACGGCACCGGCACGTTCATCGCGCCCATCCGCTTCACCGGCGCGTCCAGGTGATAGAACGCTTCGTCGGCGATGACCGAGGCGATCTCCGCCGTGATGCCGCACTGCTCGTACCCCTCGTCGATGACGATCGCGCGCGACGTCTTCCGGACCGACTCGACGATCGTCGCCCGGTCGAGCGGCAGCGTCGTCCGGGGATCCACGACCTCGGCGCTGATGCCCGCCTGGTCGAGGCGCTGCGCGGCGGCCAGCGCCACCTGCACCATGCTGCTCGTCGCAATCAGGGTGATGTCGGTGCCGGTGCGCTTGATGTCGGCGACGCCGAGCGGGATCGTGTAGTCCTCGTTCGGCACCGGCCCCGAGAGCTTGTACATCATCTTGTCTTCGAAGAAGACGACCGGGTTGTCGTCGCGGATGGCGGCCTTGAGAAGGCCCTTGGCGTCGTACGGGGTCGAGGGCAGCACCACCTTGAGGCCCGGAATATGGCTGTACCACGCGTGCAGCGACTGGGAGTGCTGCGCGGCCGAGCGGCGCGTCGCGCCGAGCGTCGTCCGCAGCACCATGGGGACCTTCCACCTGCCGCCGGACATGTAGTGGATCTTGGCCGCCTGGTTCACCATCTGGTCCATGGTGAGCGTCAGAAAGTCGCCGAACATGATGTCGATGAACGGGCGCATGCCGGTCATCGCGGCGCCGACGCCAATCCCCGTGAACCCGGCTTCGGAGATCGGCGTGTCGATGACGCGGCTCGTGCCGAATTCCTCGGCAAGGCCGGACAGCACCTTGAAGGGGGTGCCGGCCTCCGCGACGTCCTCGCCGAGAATGACCACGCGATCATCGCGCCGCATTTCCTCGGCGAGCGCCTCGCGGATCGCCGCGGCAAACGTCAGCTCGCGCGCGCCGCCGGCCGCCTCACGCGTAGACATGGCGTTCCACCTGCGAGGGATCGGGGTACGGCGCGTTCAGCGCGAACTGTGCCGCGGCGTCGATCTCGGCGGTGACGCGCGCGCGCAGTTCGCCGAGCGCGGCCGCGTCGGCCAGCCCCTGGCCGCGCAGCCAGTCGCCGAAACGCGCGATCGGATCGCGGTTGGCGGCCCAGTCCTGTTCCTCCTCCTTGCTGCGATAGTACGAGCGGCTGATGTCGCCGACGTGGTGGCCGTGATACCGGTACGTCTCGCAGAGCAGGAAGCCGGGGCCCGCCCCCTGCCGCGCCCGCTCGACGAGCCGTGAGGCGGCGGCGAACACCGCGGCGACCTCCTGCCCGTCGACGCGCTCGCGCGCCAGGCCGAACGCGGCGGCGCGCGCGAGGATGTCCCCCGCGGTCGTCTCGGTGAAATGCGTGTACTCGTTGTACTGGTTGTTCTCGCAGACGTAGATGACCGGCAGGCTCCAGAGCTGCGCGATGTTCATCACTTCGTACAGCACGCCCTGGCCGAGCGCCCCCTCGCCGAAGAAACAGACGGAGACGCGGCCGGTCTTCAGCCAGCGCGCGCTGAACGCCGCGCCGGTCGCGATGCCGGTGCTGCCGCCGACGATCGCGTTGGCGCCGAGGTTGCCGGTGTCGGGGTCGGCGATGTGCATCGAGCCCCCCTTGCCCGCGCAGTACCCGGCTTCCTTGCCGAGCAGCTCCGCGAACATCCGATCCGGCGAGGCCCCCTTGGCCAGGCAGTGGCCGTGGCCGCGGTGCGTGCTGGTCACGTAGTCGTCGCGGCGCAGGGCCTGGCAGACGCCCACCGCGACCGCTTCCTGCCCGGTGTAGAGATGCGCGAGCCCGGGCATGATCGCGCTCGTGTAGAGGTCGTTGACCTTCTCCTCGAACGCGCGGATCTGGACCATCTGCGCGTACATCTCCAGCCAGCGGGCCGCGGTCACCGCCGGCTCGACGCCCGCCTTCCGGACGACCGTGCTCATCGGGACACCCCGGACATCGACGCCAGCACGTCGAACATCACCGCGAAGTCCTCGGCCCTGAGCCCCATCCCGCGCGCGGCGGAGAGAAACGCGTTGCTCACGGCGGTGGTGGGCAGCGGCACGCCCAGACGCTGCCCCATCTCGATCGCGAGGTTCAGATCCTTCTGCATCATGTCGCAGTTGAACCAGGCTTCCGGCGGCAGGGCGAGCACGAACGGGCCGCGGTACTTCACCATCGGTGAGGCGATCGCGCTGTTGGTCAGGACGTCGACCGCGGTCGCGCGCGGGATGCCGCTCTTCTCGGCGAGCAGCACGGCTTCGCTGAACGCGAGCATCTGGACCGCAAGACTCAGGTTGACGGCGATCTTCATGCAGACGGCCAGGCCGTTGTCGCCGACGTGCGTCACCTTGGGGCCGATGTCCTGCAGGATCGGCTTCACGCGGTCGAACGCGTCCGTCGGCCCGCCCACCATCAGCGACAGCTTGCCCTCCTGCAGCGTGATGACGCTGCCCGACACGGGCGCGTCGAGCATGACCGCGCCGGTCTCTGCGACCCGGGCCGCCACCTCGCGGCTGACCGCCGGGCTGACGGTGCTGATATCGATGTAGGTCTTGCCCGGCCCGAGCGCCGACAGGATGCCGTCGGGCCCGTCGGTGATGGCTTTCAGCGCCCTGGTGTCCGTCACCATGCTGAAAATCACGTCCCCGGCCTGCGCGGCCTCGCGCGGGGAGTCAGCCCACTTCATCCCCGCGTCGATCAGCCAGCCGGCCTTCGAGCGCGTGCGGTTGTAGCCGGTGACCACGTGCCCGTGGTCGAGCAGCCGCTTGACCATCTGGCCGCCCATCGTGCCCAGACCTACAAAGCCGAGATTTGCCATACGCCATTCGATGGGAGGCTCAGGGCTGCGTCGTTTCCGCCTGGATCCGCGCGCCTGCCTCCGAGTCCTCGCGAACCTGCTTCATGTGATCGCGCATCGCGTCTCGGGCCGCGTCGGCGTCCCCCGCCTCGACCGCCGCGAGAATGCGCTTGTGGTGAAACTGTCCCCGCTCCGCACCGCCCGGCACGAACGAGATGCGGCTGCGCTGCTCGCGCAGCAGTCCCACGATCGAGTCGATCAGGGTCAGGAAGATCGGATTGGCGGACGCCTCGGCGAGCGCGAGGTGGAAGTCGAGGTCCCCCTCGACGAAGGCGTCGGCGTCATCGAGCGCGGCGTCCATGGCGCTCACCGCCTCTCGCATCGCCGTCAGGTCGGCGTCCCGCCGGCGGCGGGCGGCGGCACGCGCGGCGATCTCGGGCTCGAGAATCTCGCGGACTTCCACGAGATGGGTGAGCCCCTCGTCCTGCGCCGTGCGCGCGATGCGCGCGAGCGACCCGCGCATGTTCTGCGTGGTCTGGTTGGTAATAAACGTACCGCGGCCGGGGAAGGCTTCGACGAGCCCCTTCTCGCGCAGCGTCTTGATCGCCTCGCGCACGGCGGTCCGGCTGACGCCGAACCGCTCCGCCAGCTCCCGCTCCGGCGGAAGCTGGTCGCCCGGCTTCAGCGACCCGCCGACGACCGACGCCTCGATTTGCTCGACGATCTGTTCATACAGCCTGGATGGCTGCTGGACTGTCCTATACATTGGTATGACCACCATATCACAAGACCAATAGGCTTGACATGGTCTAATGGTCTGATTATAGTGCCGCCCAACACTGGCAGCAATCGGTGTCCCTCGGACTTTCCTGCCAGCCGCGGAGGCACCCCATGACTCTTCGTCTTTCCGGGTTCGCGGCGGCCCTGGTGTTTGCGGCGGCTGGTGCGTCAAGCATGGCGGGACCCGGCGCGCGCGAATCGCGCCCCGCGCCCGGCCAGGCCAAGGGTGTTCCGGGCGCCCCACCCGCACTTCACGCTACCGTTCACGGCTACACCATCACGAAAACGATCGCGGGCGCGTCAACTCCCGTCGACCTGACCTTCGTGCTCACGCGAGACGAGATCTACGTTCCGGTCGGCATTCGCAAGCCTGCCGGCAAGGGTCCGTTCCCCGCGATTCTAATGAGATCCGGCAATGGCGCCGGCGGTATGCCCGAAGTCGAGCGGCAGGTCGGCCGCCTCGGCCCTATGACAGACGAGATGCTCGGGCGTGGCTACGTCGTCGCGTACGCCGAGTACCGCAACGAGATTCCTTATCTGTACGAGAAAATCGACCGGTCCGAGAACCTCTCCGACAACATCAGCGGCGGCCAGCGCACGCTGAAGTCAAATCCCTCCCTCGACTCAGACGACTACATCGCCCTCATCCACTACCTGCAGTCCTTGCCGTACGTGGACAAGGACGCCGTCGGCACCTACGGCGTGAGCCACAGCGGCGAGTTGATGCTGAAAGCCGCGAGCGAGATCACGTTCGGCGCCGCGGTGCCGAACGAGGGGGCGGCGCACGAGTTTCTCGGCGTCGATACCGGACCGGCGGCGCCCCGCAAGGGCACCGAAATCCAGTACCAGGACATCGAGGTGGTCCGGACGCACGCCGACAAACGCCGGGCGATGGCCCGCATCCAGCCGATCCGCACGCCGTTTCTTCACCTCGGCCGAGACGATGACCACCTGCAGGGAATCTTCAAGCTGACACACGAGTGGATGAAGGAAGCAGGGAAGGATTCGACCTGGGCCAGCTTCGATCATCCGGTACACGGGTACGGCTTCTTGTACGCGGGGCCGGACGGCGCGTACAAGCCGGACGCGATCCAGCGGAAGGCGTTCGATCTGGTGATGGCGTTCTTCGACAAGCACCTGAAGCACGCGCACCACACCTCGCGCCGACGCCAGCAAGTACTGAATGGGAGGACGTCATGAAGTGTCGCAGGGTGTTCCTGTCCGCGATGGTCGTGCTCGGTCTCTCGGCGCCGCTGCAGGCGCAGACGACGGCGACCATGCTGGGCACGGTCACCGACAACAGCGGCGGCGTGCTGCCTGGCGCGACCGTCACGATCAAGCACACGGGCACGGAGCAGGTCCATGCGGCGGTCACCGACGGCCAGGGGCGGTACCGCGTGCCGCAGCTGCCGATTGGGCCGTATGAAATCCGGTCCGAAATGGAAGGGTTCAAGACCCAGATCCGCCAAAACATCCAGTTGACCGTCGGAGCCGAGGTGGTCATCAACTTCACGCTCGAGGTCGGGTCGCTGCGGGAAACGGTGACCGTCACGAGCGAAGCGCCCGTCGTCGAGACCACGTCTACATCCGTCGGTGCACTCATCGATCAGAAGATGATCCAGGCGCTCCCGCTCAACGCGCGCGACATCCAGCAGCTCGCGGTCCTGCAGCCCGGGGTGCAGTCAC
This sequence comes from Acidobacteriota bacterium, assembly GCA_016184105.1. Lineage (NCBI taxonomy): Bacteria > Pseudomonadati > Acidobacteriota > Acidobacteriota bacterium. The sequence goes on along the minus strand of JACPDI010000014.1, from coordinate 42,468 downwards.
AGGCGGCGTACAACGGGCTGTACGGCGCGAACATCAGCGTGCGCGGCTCCCGGCCGGAGCAGAACCGGTATCTGCTCAACGGCGTGGACGCGGGCACGACGTTCGGCACCGCGCCGGTCAGCGCGGCGAACATCATGATGGGCGTCGAAGGGCTGCAGGAATTCAAGGTGCTGACGAGCGACTACAGCGCGGCCTACGGGATGAAGCAAGGGGGCGTGGTCAACATGATCACGAAATCCGGCACCAACTCGTTCGCCGGCAGCGCCTACGAATATTTCCGCAATGACAGATTCGACGCGAAGAACTTCTTCGACCGCGGCGACGACCCGCCGCCCTTCACGCGTCACCAGTTCGGCGCCTCTCTGGGCGGGCCCATCCTGAAGGGGAAGACGTTCTTCTTCACCAACTACGAACAGTTCCGGCAGCGCCTCGGGCTCTCGCTGCTCGGGTTCGTTCCGACGGCGCGCGCGCGCCAGGGGTACGTGCCCAGCCCCTCGGGCCAGGAAGTCTTCGTGGGAGTGGCGCCGCAGATGGTGCCCTACCTGAACCTCTATCCGCTGCCGAACGGCCGGGATCTGGGCGACGGCACCGCGGAATTCTTCGCCAATCCGGAGCAGAAGATCGACGAGCAGTACATCACGCTGCGCGTCGACCATCAGCTCAGGCCGAATAACACGCTGTGGTCGGTGTTCACCGGCGACTGGTCTGAAAGCCTCACGCCGGAGCCGACCACGTCGTTTGCGGGGTACTCGCTCCGCGACAAGATGATCTGGAGCGTGCAGGACTCCCACACCTTCTCGCCGACGCTGGTGGGCAGCGTCCGCTTCGGCTACAACTGGAACCGGTACCTCGATGAAAACCACGCGCTCGTGGACATCGATCCCGCGCTCTACATCGCCGAGGATTACCGCCCCACGCCGACAGGCGCGGGACAGTTTCCGCAGCTCAGCACGTCGGGCCTCTCGGCGCTGGCCTCGTCGGGCAACGGCCCGGTGTGGTACACCCACCGCGCCATCAGCTTCGACCTCGATTTGAACTACGTCCGCGGGGCGCACTCGTGGCAGTTCGGCGCGTCGTACCTCCGTGCCGCTGACGACGGATCGTACGCGGCCGAGCAGCTCAAAGGGGAGACGGACTTCGCGTCGCTGAGCGACCTGCTGCGGGGGCGGGCGGACCGCGTGAACATCCTGCTGCCGGGCAGCAAGCCGGAGACCGACTTCCGCAGCCAGACGGCCGCGGTGTACGCCGAAGACAGCATTCGGGTCGGCCCCCGCGTCACGATGACGGCGGGCCTCAGGTGGGAAGCGCTGCTGCAGATGGACGAGGCGGAAGGTGAGATCTCGAACCTGCGCGGCGGGCCTTTGGATCCCGCGCCGCACGTCGGCAACCCGATTCTGATCGGGCAGAAGGGGAACGTCGCGCCGAGGCTCGGCTTCAACTGGGACGTCTTCGGCGACGGCCGGACGAGCCTGCGCGGGGGCGGCGGTGTGTTCTACAACCAGATCACGCCGTACAGCCTGCGCGAGATGAGCAACAACTTCCCGATTGCCACGCAGGTCTCCATCAACTCGCCGCGATCGTTCCCGAATGTCTTCGACGGGTTCGTGCGCGCCAACGTGGCGCCGGACATCGCGTCGATCGAGTACAGGCCGAAGACGCCGGTGCTCTACTCCTACCACGCGGCGATCCAGCGGGAGCTGGGCGCGCGGACGAGCGCGACGGTCTCGTGGGTGGCCTCCGAGGGCCGTCACCTTCCGAGCGGCACGATCGTCAACAGCGACTATGGCAACCGCCTGGTGCCCGAGGTGCTGTCCGACGGCCGGTACTTCTGGGCGCCGGGCCTGACGCGCCCGAATCCGAACTTCGGGCGCATCGGCTACGGCAACTTCAGTTACGCCTCGTCGTACAAGTCCGTGCAGTTCCGGGTGGAGCGCCGCGCCACCGAAGGCCTGGGTTTCACCGCGAACTACACCTGGACCGACTGCAAGGACGATGTGTCCGGGGAGCTGAACAACGCGGTGCAGAACACGGGCGGCCCCACCGCGATGCAGTACTCGCGCGATCCGAGCACCGGCCGCGGCAACTGCTCGTTCACGACGGTGCACTCGGCGAACTTCACGACGACGTGGGATCTGCCCGGTCGCAATCTGGCCGGCGTGACCGGCGTGCTGCTCGGCGGCTGGCGCTGGAGCACCATCACGACGGTCCAGAGCGGCTACCCGTTCAACGTCGCGACCGGGTTCAACCGCTCGCGACAGAACATCGGCACCCGCTCGCTCGGCGATCGCCCCGACTGGGCGCCGGGGTGCAACCCCGGCAACGTGATCCTCGGGGGCGTGGACCGGTACTTCGACGTGAACTGCTTCCAGTTGAACGAGCCGGGGTTCCTCGGCAACGTGCCGTCCCGGATCCTGCGTGGCCCTGGGCTGTTCACGATGGACTGGTCGTTCACGAAGAGCTTCCGCATGCGCGGAAGCAGCCGGTTCGACGTCGAGGCGCAGATCTTCAACGTCACCAACCGCGCCAACTTCGCGGTGCCGGTCGGGGCGTTGTGGACGAATGCGACGCGCCGCCGCGCGGACGCCGGACGCATTACCCGCACGGTCACGCCGTCGCGGCAGGCGCAGTTCGGGATCAAGTTCGTCTTCTGATGCGACGGCCATCTGCGTTCGCGGCAGCGCTTCTTCTCGGCTCCGCCGTCCTGCCGGGCGGCGGAGCGCCCGCACAACCAGCGGCGGTGGCCAGGGACGCCGCCGTCGACGGCCTGACGCCCAGATTCGTCCAGGTCCGCGGCGTGTCGACGCGGTACTACGAGTACGGCAGCGGCGAGCCGATGGTCCTGGTGCACGGCGGCGGCCGCGGGACCACGTCGTCTGCCAACAACTGGTCGCGCAACATCCGCGGGCTTGCGCAGCGCTTCCGCGTGCTTGCCGTGGACAAGAGCGCCGCCGGCATGACCGGCAACCCCACCGACGACACGGATCTCGGCACGGAAGGCGAGGTCCGGCACATGTACGACTTCATTCAGGCGATGAAGCTCGGGCCGGTCCACCTGGTCGGCCATTCGTCCGGCGGGGCGCTGGTCTTCTATCTCGCCGTCGAGCACCCCGAGGTCATCAAGACCCTGACGGTGGTGGCGCATGGCCCCGGGATGCCGGCGGCGGGTGACGGCCCCACGAAATTGGACGTCCTCCAGGAGAAGTGCGCGCCGCAGACGACGTACGAGGGACGGCGATGCCGATTGATCGCGCTCGGCCACACCGAAGCCACCTTCGATGCCGAGTTCCTGGCGGCGGACGCGTGGATGGCCGATCAGCCCAAGTCGCGCGAAGCGCGCGCGAAGTACGCTGCGATGCCGGCCGACGCCCGCGCGGCGGCGACCCGGGCGTACCGGGAGCGTGCATGGGACCGGGCGCGCGCGGGTGTCTTGCAGATGCCGATCCTGATTTACGGCGCGAAGCAGGACACGCTGTCCTGGGATGCCGACGACCCGCACGCGATGATGCGCGGTGAGCTCGGGTTTTTCGACGTGGTCGGCGCCAGGAACCGGCGCGTGAAGATGATCGTCATCAACGAAGCCGGACACTTTCCCTACCGCGAACACCCCGAAGAATTCAACGCCGACCTGGTGGCGTTTATCGACTTCTGGAAGAACCGCTCATGAGATTCAAGATTCCGGCGCTCGCCGTTGCGCTCGCCTGCGCGCTCCTCCCGCCGGCCGGTGCGGCACAACCCGCGGGCGTCTCGCCCGATGGTGCCCTCGGCGGCCTGAACGCGAAATTCATCGACGTGGACGGCGTCCGCACCCGCTACTACGAGGCGGGGACGGGAGAGCCGCTGCTCCTGCTCCACGGCGAGGGCTGGTCCGGGCACTCGAGCGCCAATACGTGGGTGAAGAACATTCCCGGGCTGAGCCGGCGATTCCACGTGTTCGCCCCCGACAAGCTGGCGTCCGGCATGACCGGGAACCCGAAAGACGACAAGGACTTCAACATCCAGGGTGAAGTCGCTCACATGTTCCGATTCATCCAGACGATGAAGCTGGACAAGGTGCACGTCGTCGGGCAGTCACGCGGCGGCGGGCTGGCGTTCTTCCTTTCGGTGGCGCACCCGGAGGTGGTCCGCACGCTGGTGATCGTCGACTCGAACACGGCGGCGCCCGATACCGGTGAGACCGATCGGCAGAAAGTCCTCGCCGGCTGCCCGCGCGAGCCGGATGCGGAGGAGTGGAAGTGCCGGCTGCGCGCGATCTCGTACCTGCCGGACGTGGCGTTCGATGATCGGTTCTTTGCGACCGGCGTCTACATGGCGGGCCTGCCGAAGGCGCGGGAAACGGTGGCGAAGATCGCCGCGGGGGCGGGCGAGCCGTTGCGATCGCAGTTTGACGCGTGGAAGAAGCAGGTGCACGAGCGGGTGCGGACCGAGTCCGTGCTGCGGATGCCGATTCTTCTCTACTGGGGAAAGAACGATCCGTCGGCGATGCTGCGCAACGGCCTCGCGCTGCTCGAGGTCGTGTCCGCCCGGAATCCGCGCGTGCGGATGCTGATCGCCAACCACGCGGGACACTTTCACTACCGGGAATACCCCGGCGAATTCAACGCGAACGTGATCAACTTCATCGACCATTGGTCCGGAGCCGGCGCGCGAACGCACTCATCACGGTAGGGGGCTGGCAACGCACGAACGCCCGACCGCGGCGTTCGAGGGGGAGGCGTTCAGGAACGGCCTGGCGCTGCGCGCCGAGGTCGAGGGCACGTGGGGCGGCACGCCGCCGGAGCCGGAGCGCTACTACGACCCCAAGTACCTGAAGAAGGCGCTCGCGCTGGTGGAAAAGTAGGTGCTTCTTGCCTCGTTGCTGACCGCGTCGGTGCTGGCCGCGACTGCTGCCGACCCTCCGCGTGCGCCCGCGGACATCGAAGCGATTCGCGCGTCGAAGCGGGCAACGGCCGTCAGGATCGAACAGCCGATTGTCATCGACGGCCTGCTCGACGAGGCCGCCTGGCAGCTCGCCGAGCCCGCCACCGATTTCTACCAGCAGCAGCCGACCGAGTTCGAGCTGTCGACGCGCCGCGAGGAGGTGCGCTTCCTCTACACCGACTCGACGCTGTACGTCGGCGCGATGCTCTACGACCCCGCACCGGAGCGGGTGATCATCAACGATCTGAAGCGGGACTTCAACGGGCGCGACAGCGACATGTTCGGCGTCGTGCTCGATACGTTCCTCGACCGGCGCAATGCGTTCGGCTTTCTCACCAATCCCGGCGGCGCGCAGCGCGAGACACAGTCGTACGACAACGGCCGGCGCGCCGACGCCAACTGGCACGGGATCTGGTTCGTCCGCACGGCCATCCGCCCGAACGGCTGGACCGCGGAAATCGCGATTCCGTTCAAGACGCTGCGCTTTCCCGAGCGGCCCGAGCAGGAGTGGGGCCTGAACCTCGTGCGCGTCGCCAGGCGGGACAACGAAACCACGACCTGGTCTCCGGTGCCGCGGCAGTTTTCGCACTACAACGTGGCGTATGCCGGCGTGCTGAAGGGCATCGCCGGCGTGCGGCGCGGCCGCCATGTTCAGGCGAAGCCGTTCGCGACCGGATCGGTGGGACGCGGCGAGCCGGAAGGGGGCGGCTGGACGGGAGACGGCGACGGCGGGTTGGACGCAAAGTGGGGCATCACCTCATCGCTCGTGCTCGACGGGACGTTCCGGACGGATTTCTCCCAGGTGGAGGCCGACGAGCAGCAGATCAACCTGACGCGGTTCAGCCTGTTCTTCCCCGAGAAGCGCGAGTTCTTCTTGGAGAGCCCGGGGAGCTTCCAGATTGGGATCGTGGAACCGGAAAACCAGGAGCCGCGGCGCGATCTGCTGCCGTTCTTCAGCCGCCGCATCGGGTTGAGAGGCGGCCGGCCGGTTCCCGTCATCGGCGGCCTCAGGCTGACGGGTCGTGCGGGTCGAAACGGCGTCGGGATTCTCACCGTGCAGACGCGCGAGTTCGAGGATGTGCCGGGCGACAACTTCAGCGCCGTACGCCTCACGCGCGACCTGTCGGCGTCGGTCACCGCGGGGGTGTTCTACTTCGGCCGTGAGGCGAGCGGCGCCGCGGCATTCAATCGCGTCGCCGGCGCGGACCTCCGCTACCGGCCCGTTCGAACGCTCGAGATGGAAGCGTTCGCGATGCGCAGCAGCACCGTTGAGGCGGAGAGCGACTGGGCGGGGCGCGCCGGCCTGCGGCTGGATCACCGCGCGCATCGGGCGCGCGCCACGCTCGTCCACGTTGGCGACGCCTTCCGCCACGACCTCGGTTTCGTGCGGCGGCCGGCCAGCGGCACCTTCTTCGGCGAGTACACGCGGGTGCTCCGCCCCGCGCGCACCGACACCGCCATACGCGAGTACACCATCGGCGCCGACGCCGAGATCACCGCCGACGATCGGTACCGTGACGTGCTGACGAGGGTCGGCGGCGTGAGCTTCGGGATTGTGTTCGCCGATGGTGGTGACTTCAAGGCGGGCGTGACGACCACGCGGGAGCGGATTCTGGAAGGCTTTCCGCTGGGCGCCTCCGGCCTGACCGTCGCGGCAGGGGAGTACGCCTTCGAGCACGCCAGCGTGAGCTACCAGTCGAACAAGAGCGCCGCGCTGTCGGGAAACATCCACGCCCAAATCGGCGAATTCTGGGACGGCCGCCAGCGCACGGCGACGGGCGGGCTCCGCGTGCGCGTCAACCAGCATTTCTCGGCAAGCGTCACCATCGGCCGCAACTCGATCAGCCTGCCCCAGGGCGCGTTCGACCCGACCCTGCTCGGTCTGCGTCTCGACTACTCGTTCACGCCGCGAATGTTCCTCAACGCCTTCGTGCAGTACAACGGCGACCTCGACGCGTGGCTCTCGAACGTGCGGCTCAACCTCATTCACCGGCCGCTCAGCGACATCTACGTCGTGTGGAACGAGGTCCGGCTGGCAGGCGCGACGCGCCGCGCGCTGCAGTTCAAGTACACGCACCTCGTGGCGTTCTGAACCCGCGCATGCGAAGAGCCGCATTGCTCTCGTTCGTGCTCGTCGGCGGACCAGCCGTGCTCGCGCAGGTGCCGGGCCCGGATCCGGCGGGCCCGCCGGCGAGCGCCGCACGCGCCGTCGAACAGGGGCCGACCCTCGATGGGCGCCTGGACGACGCGGCGTGGATGGGCGCCGCGGCGATGGCCGACTTCCGGCAGAAGGAGCCGGTCGAGGGCCGGAGCGCCACCGAGGCCACGCGCGTGCGCGTCGTCTACGACAGGACACACGTGTACATCGCGGCGGAGCTGTCGGATCGGGAGCCGCATCTCATTCGCGCGGCGGAGCTGCGGCGCGACAACCCGCTCGAGAGCGACGACAGCTTCGCGGTGCTGCTCGACACGTACCACGATCACCGCAACGCGTTCGTCTTCCGCACCAACGCACGCGGCACCCGGTTCGACGGCATCATCCGAAACGAGGCGACGGCGGTGGATGCCACCTGGGACGAGGACTGGCGCGCGGTCGCGGCGCTCGGAGAGACGGGATGGACGGTGGAGATCGCGATCCCCTTCAAGACGCTGCGGTTCACCGGCGCGAGAGAGCAGACCTGGGGGATTAACTTCGAGCGCGTGATCAAGAGGAAGAACGAGATCGCATACTGGGCGGCGTGGAACCGCAACTTCGCGTTCACGCACGTCTCCCAGGCCGGTCACCTCACGGGGCTGCGGGAGATCCGCCAGGCGGAACGGTTGCGGGTCCGGCCGTACGTGCTGGCGGGCGCCGAACGACTTGACGCCGTGTCGCCCTCGCGCCCCGCGAGCCTGCTCCGCGAGATCGGGCTCGACGACGTGAAGTTCGCCGTGACGACGAACCTGACTGCCGATCTCACCGTGAACCCGGACTTCGCGCAGGCGGAGGTGGACGAGCAAAGGGTCAACCTCACGCGTTTCAGCCTGTCGTTTCCCGAGCGCCGGCAGTTCTTCATCGAAGGGGCGGACTTGCTGCGCATGGGAGTCGGGCTGCTGCCGTTCGTGTCGCGCCCGCTCGAGATCGTCTACACCCGTTCGATTGGCCTTTCACCCGGCGGCGAGCCGATCCCGATCGTCGCCGGGGGAAAACTCACGGGGAAGGCCGGCGGGTTCGACGTGGGCGTGTTGAACGTGCAGGCCGATCGCACCGCCGGGCGCGACGGCGAGAACTTCGGCGTCGCCAGGATCCGCAAGGAGCTGCTCGGCCGATCCTACATCGGGGCGATCGCCACCAGCCGCCAGGGCGCCGGCGACCGCAACCGCGTCGCCGGCATCGACGCGCGGTTCGTCTTCTGGAATCATCTCAACGTCGCCGCGCTCGCCGCCGCCGCGACCGACGCCGGCGTGGAGGGCACGCGCTGGGCCAGGCAGGCCGGCGCGGAATGGCGCTCCGACCTGATCGAGGCCGGCGTCAACTATCTCGACATCGACGACGACTTTCGCGCGGGCGTGGGGTTCATCCGCCGCGACGACCGGATGCTGGGCGCGCGATTGTCGGTGAAGCCCCGCCCCGGAGGACGCCTGGTGCGGCAGTACGATGTGACCCCGTCGGCGGTGTACTTCCACGAGCAGGACGGGCGGCTCCTGTCGAGCGAGAGCAACGTGATGTTCGGCGTTCTCTTCCAGACCGGAGACAAGCTCGCCGGGAAGGTGGAGAACCAGGTGGAACATCTGCCGGACCCGTTCGAGATTCACGAGGGCATCGTCCTGCCGCCGGGGCGCTACAGCTGGAACCTGGCCGAGATCAGCATCGAGACGTACAACGGGCGGAAGGTGAGCGGCAGGGCGGAAGCCAACGTCGGCCAGTTCTATGACGGCACGCACGGATCGTACGAGCTCGCGTTCGCGTACCGGCCCGGAAAGAACTTCTCCCTGGAGTCCAGCTACGAGCTGAACGACATCGATCTTGTCGAGGGGGCCTTCACGACGCACCTGCTCGGGCTCAGCTCGAACGTGTCGTTCACCACCACGCTCCTCGCGTCGGCGAACGTCCAGTTCAACAGCGCCGGCAGCCTGGCCGTGCTGCAGCTCCGGCTCAACCGCATCTTCAGGACGATTGACAACTTCTACCTCGTCTACAACGAAACGCGGCGGACGGCCGGCGCCTTCGGGGGAAGATCCAATCGATCGCTGGTTGCGAAGATGACGTACTCGCTGCACCACTGACGCGGTCCCCTGAAGGAAGGCTATGCCCCAATACACACTTCGCATCAACGGGCGGGCGCACCAGGTCGAAGGGGCGCCCGGCGACAATCTGCTGACGATTCTCCGGTCGGAACTCGGGCTGACCGGAAGCAAGTACGGCTGCGGCGAGGGACAGTGCGGCGCGTGCACGGTGCTCGTCGGCGGGGCGGCGGCGCGATCGTGCGTGACCAGCCGCACGCGGCGGTGGCCGAGTGGAAAGACGGGAAGGTGACCGTCTGGGCCGGGACCCAGCGTCCCTTCGACGTGCGCGCCGAGGTGGCGGACGCCTTCAGGCTGTCCGAGGACCGCGTGCGCGTCATCGTGCCGGACGTGGGCTCCGCCTACGGCGGCAAGCATCGCGGCGAGCACGCGATCGAATCGGCGCGGCTGGCAAAAGCGGCGGGCCGTCCGGTGAAGGTGGTGTGGACCCGCGACGAGGAGTTCATGTGGGGCTACTTCCGTCCCGCGGGCGTCATCGATATCGTCGCGGGCGTGGACGCGGCGGGCGCGGTCGTGTTGTGGGCGTTCGACGACTACAACTCCGGCGCGGCCGGCATCCGGACGCCCTACGCCGTCCCGAATCAGCGCATCGAGTACCGCGCGGCGGATTCGCCCCTGCGCCAGGGGTCGTACCGCGCGCTCGCGGCGAACGCGAACAACTACGCCCGCGAGATGCACATGGATCAAATCGCGCGCGAGCTTGGCGTGGACGCGGTGGAGTTCAGGCTCACACACCTGCAGGACGCGCGGCTGCGCCGCGTGCTGGCCGCGGCCGCGGAGAAGGCGGGATGGCCGCGCCCCTCGCACCCGGGACGCGCGCTGGGGATCGCGTGCGGCACCGAGAAGGGGAGCGTCGTGGCCACGGCGGCGGAGTTATCCAGGACCGCCGATGGCTTCAGGGCCGAGCGGATCGTGACCGCGTTCGAGTGCGGCGCGATCGTCAACCCCGACGGTCTGCGAAACCAGGCGGAAGGGTGCGTCGTGCAGGCGCTCGGCGGTGCGCTGTTCGAGCAGATCGAGTTCTCGGGCGGGCAGATCCTCAACGGGACGATGGGGCAATACCGCGTGCCGCGGTTCAAGGATGTGCCCGCGATGGAGTTCGTGTTCCTCGATCGGCGCGACCTGCCGCCGGCCGGCGCGGGGGAGACGCCGATGATTGCCGTGGCGCCCGCGATCGGCAGCGCCGCACGGCAGTTCGGCACGGTGGCGACCGCGCTCCCGGTCCGCCTCTCGTGACATCGCGCGCGCTCCTGTTGACATAGGGATAGGGGGTATATGTATAATGTCTCCGGAGGCCCCCATGCCCAGGAAGACCGCGTCACCGGCGGACGCCCCCAACCAGGCGGCCGCATGCGGCTGCGGCGCGCACGGCGACGGCCGCAAAGCCCTCTCGGTCGATCCGGAAATCAAGGCGTCGAACCTGACCCGCCTGCGCCGCATCGAGGGGCAGGTCCGCGGCCTCCAGAAGATGGTGGCCGAAGACCGCTACTGCGCCGACATCCTCACGCAGATCTCGTCGGTGCACGAGGCGCTGCGCGGCGTCGGCCGCGGGCTGCTGCGCAACCACCTCCGCCACTGCGTGACCGGCACCCTGAAGCGTGATGCGCCCGGCGCGTCCGAGGCGATGTACGACGAGCTCGTCACGCTGTTCGATCGACAGCGAGGCTAACGAGATGGCGAACGAAGACAGGCAGAGCGATCCGGTCGAAGTTCTCGATCCGGTGTGCGGAATGATGATCGAGCCGGCCGGCGCCGCGGCGACCTGCGACTACAAGGGGCAGACGTATTACTTCTGCATGACGGATTGCGCCGACAAGTTCAAGGCGGATCCCGGCACGTACCTGCAGCCGAGGCCCGCGGACGCGCCGCCCGCGCCCGACGGCACGATCTACACCTGCCCGATGGACCCCGAGGTGCGGCAGCCGCATCCCGGCGCGTGCCCCAAGTGCGGCATGGCGCTCGAGCCCGATCTGAGCACCGTGATCGGGCGGGTCGAGTGGACGTGCCCGATGCACCCGGAGATCGTGCGCAGCGAACCTGGCTCGTGCCCGATCTGCGGCATGGCGCTCGAGCCGCGCACGGTCGGCCTCGAGGACGCGCCGAATCCGGAGCTGGTGGACATGACGCGCCGCTTCCGCGTCGCGGTGCTGCTCGGCCTGCCCGTCTTCGTGCTCGCCATGGCCGACATGCTCGGCTGGCGGCTCGCACCCTTCATCGACATGCGGGTGACCAACTGGGTGGGCCTGGCCTGCTCCATCCCGGTGGTGTTCTGGGCGGGCTGGCCGTTCTTCGAGCGCGCGTGGGCCTCCGTCGTGAACCGGCACGCGAACATGTTCACGCTGATCGCGCTCGGCGTGGGCGCGGCGTTCTTCTTCAGCGCCGCGGCGACACTCGCGCCCGGCGTGTTCCCCGAGAGCTTCCGCCACCACGGCGTCGTCGAAACCTATTTCGACTCGGCGGTCGTGATCACCGCGCTCGTGCTGCTCGGCCAGGTGCTGGAGCTGCGCGCGCGCAGCCGCACGAACTCGGCGATCCGCCAGCTGCTCGGGCTGGCGCCCAAGACGGCACGCGTTCTGCGCGACGGGACGGAGACGGATGTGCCGCTCGAGCGCGTGCAGGTCGGCGATCTCCTCCGCGTCCGCCCCGGAGAAAAAGTGCCGGTGGACGGCGTTGTCATCGAGGGGCGCACGGCGGTGGACGAATCGATGGTCACGGGAGAGCCGCTGCCGGTGGAGAAGGAGCCGGGCAGCCGCGTGACCGGCGCGACCATCAACGGGACGGGCAGCGTGATCATGCGGGCGGAACGCGTCGGCAGCGGAACGCTCCTCGCGCAGATCGTGCGGATGGTGAGCGAAGCGCAGCGGACGCGCGCGCCAATCCAGCGGCTTGCCGACACGGTCGCCGCGTGGTTCGTGCCGGCCGTCGTCGCCGCCGCCGCCGGCGCGTTCGTCGTGTGGGCGGCCGTCGGCCCCGATCCCCGGCTCGCGCACGCGCTCGTCAACGCGGTGGCCGTGCTCATCATCGCGTGCCCGTGCGCGCTGGGGCTCGCCACGCCGATGGCGATCATGGTGGGCACGGGGCGCGGCGCCGCCGCCGGCGTCCTCATTCGCAACGCCGAAGCGCTCGAGCACCTCGCGCGCGTGGATACGCTCGTCGTCGACAAGACCGGCACTCTCACCGAGGGCAAGCCGAAGGTCTCGCGTGTCATCGCCTCGCCCGGCTTCGAGCGGAAGGACGTGCTGCGCCTCGCGGCCGGCCTCGAGCAGGGAAGCGAGCACCCGCTGGCCGCGGCGATCACGGCGGCCGCGCGCGAGAGCGGAGCGGCGTTCGCCGAGGCGAAGGAGTTCGAGTCGGCGACCGGCGGCGGCGTGTCAGGGATCGTCGAGGGCCGCCGGGTCGTGCTCGGCAATGCCGCGTACCTGCGACGCCACGGAGTCGACCCCGATTCCCTCGCCGGGGAAGCCGAGTCGCTGCGCCGCGACGGCGCAACCGTCGTGTTGGCGGCGATCGACGGGCGGCTCGCCGGCGGGATCGCCGTGGCGGATCCCGTTCGCGAGACGACGCCGGAGGCACTGCGGCTGTTGCGCGAGGAGGGGGTCAACCTCGTCATGCTCACGGGCGACAACCGGACGACCGCGCAGGCGGTCGCCTCGCGCCTGGGCATTGCCGACGTGCGGGCCGAGGTGCTCCCTCCCGACAAGCGCGACGTGGTCAAGCAGCTGCAGCAGCAGGGGCGCCGCGTCGCGATGGCCGGCGATGGCATCAACGACGCCCCCGCGCTCGCGGAAGCCTTCGTCGGGATCGCGATGGGGACGGGGACCGATGTGGCGATGGAGAGCGCCGGCGTCACGCTCGTCAAGGGGGACCTGCGCGGCATCGTGCGCGCCCGCCGCCTGAGTCGCGCCACGTTGCGCAACATCAGGCAGAACCTCTTTCTCGCGTTCATCTACAACTCGGTCGGCGTGCCGGTGGCCGCCGGGCTGCTCTATCCGTTCTTCGGTCTGCTGATCTCGCCGATCTGGGCGAGCGCCGCCATGACGTTCAGTTCGGTGTCGGTGATCGGCAACGCGCTCAGGCTGAGAGGCGTGCGGCTGTAGGCACGCGTCAATCCACCAAGTTGTTGTCGAGCCCGTAGCGAATCAGGTCCGCGTTGGTTTTCAGCCCCATCTTCCGCATGATGCGGACGCGGTACGTGCTGATGCTCTTGATGCTGAGCGAAAGGTCGGTCGCGATCTGCGACACGGACTTGCCCGCCGCCAGCATGCGCATCACCTGGTATTCCCGGTCCGACAGCCGGTCGTGCTGCGGGGTCCCGCCGGGCTCCTGCGGAGTGCCGGGGCCCAGGTACCGCTGGCCGGCGCGCACCTTCTCGATGGCCTTCGCCAGCTCTCCCGGCGGGCTGTCCTTCGTCAGGTAGCCCGATGCGCCCGCGCTCAGGACGCGCCGCGCGAACTGCGCCGCCGGGTGCATGCTCAGCACGAGCACGGGCAGCGCGGGGCGCTCGCGGCGCAGGTCTTTCAGCAGGTCGAGCCCGCTCCTGCCCGGCATCGTGATGTCGAGCACGACGATGTCACAGCGTCCGGCGCGGAGGCGGGCGATCGCTTCCTCGGCGGTGCCGGCTTCGTCGACCGTGATGCCGGTGCCCGCCAGTTCCTGCTTGAGGCCGGCGCGCACGACGGGGTGATCGTCCACGAGCAGCACGTGGGTGGATCCGCCGGTCATGTCGTCTGCTGCAGGGGGATCCTCAGCACGATCGTCGTGCCGCGCCCGCGGGCGCCGGTGATTCGAAGGGAGCCTCCAAGAAGGCGCGCACGTTCCTGCATGCTGAGCAGCCCCGTCGAGCCCGGGTCCGACGCGGCACGCGCGCTGATGCCGCGGCCGTTGTCGCGAATTTCGAGCACCATCTCGCGGCTCGTCTCGCGCAGGGCGACGCGGACGGCACCCGCCCCGGCGTGGCGCGCGACGTTGGTGAGCGCCTCCTGCGCGATCCGGAACGCCGCCGTGGCGCGGTCCGTCGCCAGCTCCCGGCGAAGGCGGCCCGACACCCGGCAGCGGATTCCCGTCCGCCGCTCGAACATCGCGCCCTCCCACTGCACGGCCTCGGCGAGGCCGAAATGATCGAGGACCGGCGGGCGCAGCTCGCTCGCAATCTGCTGGACGGTCTTGATGGAGACCTCGACCAGGCCCGCCATCGCCTGCAGCTTGTTGGCGACATCCACCGTGGGCTGGCCGGGCGTGCGCGCCAGTTCCGCGGTCAGCCAGGAGATATCGAATTTGAGCCCGGTCAGCAACTGGCCGAGCTCATCGTGCAGCTCGCGCGCGATGCGCGAGCGCTCCGCCTCCCGCGCCGCCTCGGTTTCCGCGGCGAGCTGGCGCAGCGCGTCGTGGAGCTGCTGCGCCTCGGCGAGCTGTCGGGCCCCGGTTCCTGCCATGAGGAGGAAATCCCGCAGAGAGTATACGATATGCAACATTCCCGATGGCCCAGCCGGCAGACGCTTCCAGGCCCGTTCTCCTCGTCGTGGACGACGACCCGCAGGTGCTTGCGGTCATCAGCCGCTTTGGCGCGGGCGAAGGGTTCGAGGTCGTACTGTGCCAGGGGGGCACGGAGGCGCTCGAGCAGGTGCGCGCGCGCCGCGCCGACCTCGTCCTCGTGGATTTGCGCATGCCGGATGTCGGCGGCCTCGACGTCATCAGCCGCGTGCGTGACGTGGACCCGCACTGCCACATCATCCTGATGTCGGGCCACGCCACGATCGACACCGCCGTGGAGGCGGTCAAGCGCGGTGCGATCGACTGCCTGGCCAAGCCGCTCGATTTCGACCGCCTGCGCCAGGCGTTCGACGCGGCGAGAGAAGAGGCCGAGCGCCGCCGGGGGCTGCTCGCGGTCGAAGGGGATGTCGCGCGGCAGCTGGAATTCTGCGGGATGATCGGCCGCGCGCCCGCCATGCAGGATCTGTTCGCGCTCATACGCCGGCTGGCGCCGCACGTCCGGACGGCGCTCGTGAGCGGCGAGACGGGCACCGGCAAGGAACTGGTCGCGCGCGCGCTGCACGACGTCGGGCCCCGCCGCGACCGGCGCTTCGTCGCGATCAACTGCTCGGCCGTGGTCGAGAGCCTGTTCGAATCGGAGTTGTTCGGTCACGTCCGCGGCGCGTTCACGGGCGCGGCCGACACGAAGGCCGGGCTGTTCGAGGCGGCCAACGGCGGCACCTTGTTCCTCGACGAGGTGGGCGAGCTGCCGCCGGCGGTCCAGGCCAAGCTGCTGCGCGTCATTGAAACGGGCGAAGTGCAGCGTGTCGGCTCCCTGGAGCCGCGCCGCGTGGACGTCCGCATCGTCGCGGCCACCAATCGCAACCTGGCGGCGGAAGTGTCTGCGGGGCGCTTCCGCAGCGACTTGTATTACCGGCTGAACGTGATCCCGATCGCGTTGCCGGCGCTCCGCGAGCGCCGCGAGGACATCCCGTACCTGACCGCCGCGTTCGTCCGCGAGTTCGACGAAAAGTTCGGCAAACGCGTGACCGGGCTGACGCCGGCCGCCGAGCAGCTGCTGGTCTCCGCTCACTGGCCGGGCAACGTCCGCGAGCTGCGCAACGTGCTCGAGCGTGCGTGCATGCTCGCCGAGGGGGATTTCATCAGCGAGCGCGAGTTGTCCGGAAGCCTCTGGAATGCCGCGCCGGGATCGCTCGGCGGGGGAGCCCCCGCCGTCCAGCGGCCCGATGTCGACCGCGAGCGGATCGTGGCCGCGCTCGATCAGGCCGGCGGCAACAAGGCAGTGGCCGCGCGGCTCGTCGGGCTCAGCCGGCGCGCCTTCTACCGGCGGCTCGAGCAGTTTGGCCTCGCCGATCGCATCAGCCGCGAGGAGCGGACGGATGCAGAGGAAGAGGCCTGACGATCGCGCGTCGTGTGACCTGCCGGTCAACCGTGACATCATGTCCTGATGTCGGCGCCCGCCCCTGACGAGTCATCCCCGTCCGTACCTCTCTCCCCGCTCCGCCGCCAGATTGTCACCGGCGGACTGCTGCTCGGAATGGCGCTCGGCGCCCTGGAAGCCACGGTGGTGGCGACCGCGATGCCGACGGTGATCGCGCGGCTCGGCGGTCTCGCGCATTACAGCTGGGTGTTCAGCGCGTACATGCTCACGTCCACCGCGTCGGTGCCGGTCTGGGGGCGCCTCTCGGACCTTCGCGGCCGGCGGGCTCTGTACTTGATCGGGCTCTGGATCTTCCTGATCGGATCCGCGCTGGCGGGCGCGGCGCAGTCGATGCTGCAGCTCGTCGTCTTTCGCGCGGTCCAGGGGCTCGGCGCCGGCTGCATCGTCCCCGTGTCGGTGACGATTGTCGGCGAGATCTACACGCTGCGCGAACGCGCGCGGATGCAGGCGGTGTTCAGCGGGATGTGGGGCGTTGCATCGATCCTCGGGCCGCTCGCCGGCGGCTACATCACCGATGCGATCTCGTGGCGGTGGATCTTTCTCATCAACGTGCCGCTCGCGCTGGTCGCCGCGATCGTCGTCGGACGGACGCTGCCGGGCGGCGCCCCGGCGCAGCATGCGCACGTGGACTGGCGCGGGGCGGCGCTCCTGACCGGCAGCGTCGCCGCGCTGCTCGTCGGGCTGTCGGATGTGGTCGGCGTACGGTGGCCGTGGTTCGTGGTGTCGGCCGCGTGCGTCGCGGGCCTCATTACGGCGTACCGCCGCACGGCGCACCCCATCCTGCCGCTGGCTCTCCTGTCGCACCGTCTCATCGCGCTGTCGAACATCATCGTGTTTCTGATCGGTGTCGCGATGTTCGGCGCCGTGGCCTTCGTGCCGCTGTTCGTCCAGGGCACGATGGGACTGACCGCGACAGAGGCGGGGCAGATCCTGACGCCGCTGTTCCTCGGATGGGTTTCGACGTCCGTTATTGGCGTGCGGTTGATGCTGCGCATCGGCTATCGCATCACCACACAGATCGGTGCGGCGCTCGTGGCGATCGCGTTCGTCTTTCTCGGGCTCATTGGCGCCGAGCCGCGCTGGGGGACGCTCATCAGCATCATGGCGCTCATCGGGTGCGGCATGGGCTTCTCGATGCTGTCGCTGCTGCTGCACGTGCAGCGATCGGTTTCGCGCGCCGAGCTTGGGCTCGCGACCTCGCTGAACCAGTTCGCGCGGAGCATCGGGGGCGCCATCGGGGTGACGATCATGGGCGCCATTCTCGCGGCGGGGATGGCGACGAACGGCGGGCTTGGCGCGTCGGAGGGCGCGGGCGCCTCGGCCGTTTCCCTCGATCCCGCGTCGCGTGCTGCGCTGGGCGCCGCGCTCCGCCGCGTGTTCGCCACCGGCGCGGTGATCAGCGCCGCCGGATTCCTGGTGGCGCTGGCGCTTCCGGCGGAGGAGGGCGCCGGCCGCGTGCGCGCCGGCGCGGGCGAGCAGATGCTCGCCGCAGAGATGACGACGCTCGAACCCGAGGACGAACCGGTGGCGCTGAAGGAGTGATGCGGCAGAGGTTCGTGAGGTCCGGTGCTTGCAGGAGAGGTCGGCAACGTGAATCACTCAGCAGGAGGCAAGCCAATGAAAGTGACGTTGTCGAGCGCCGTGACCCTTGCCGCTGTGGCGATCTTGGGTACGGCCGTGTTCGCGCAGACGACAGGGGCCGGGCAGACACCCGCGCAGCCCCAGAGCCAGGCCGCGACCTCGGCTCCACGGCAGGAGTCCGAAATTACCGTGGTCGGGTGCGTGGTGCGCGAGGCCGACTATCGCAGGACGCACGATCAGGGTCGCGGTGGCGCCATGGGAACGGGCGTCGGCGTCGGGAACGAGTTCGTGCTTGCGAACGCCAGGAAGGCATCGGCCGGCACACCTGAAACCCCGGCTGAAACGCCGACCGGCACTTCCGGCGCCGCGTCGACCGCAGGTCTGGCGTACGAGCTGACCGGAGCGAACGAGGGCCAGGTCGAGCAGTTCGTCGGCCGCCGCGTGGAGATCACCGGCACGCTGAAGGCGGGTGAGCGCGGCGCGACCGGGCCGACCGGCGGCCCGACGGCCGGCACGCCGCCGAGCGGCATCGATGTGACGAGCAAGGACTTGAAACTGAAGGAGCTCGAGGTGACCAGCGTCCGCGAGACCACCGGCACCTGCCCGTCGGTCCAGAACTAACCTGGCATCATGCCCGCGGACGGTTTCCCGTCCGCGGGTCACCTCTGCGTCTTCTGCGCGTTCCGCGGTGAATACAGCGCGCCGGCGAACGCGAGAAACGCCGCCGTCAGGTCGCTCAGCCTTTTCACCAGCTTTTCATCGGTGATCTGCCCGGACGCGTCGAGTTTCTGGTCGGCCTGCGCGAGCGAGAACATGTCCGGGTACAGGTGCGCCCCCAGCGCCTCGAGCGGCACGCGCAGCGCCCACAGGCTGCGCTGGGCGCCGATCGTCGACGGCGACGCGCCGAGCAGCAGGCCCGGCTTGCCCTTCCACACGATGGGCCGCTCGCGCGACGACCAGTCGATGAGATTCTTCAGGGATCCAGGCACAGAAAAATTGTATTCGGGCGTGGAGATGGCGAACGCGCCGGCGGCCTTGACGCGTTCGTTGAATTGCCGCACCCGGGGCGGGAGCCCCGACGTGGCCTCGAGGTCGCCGTCATAGATCGGCGACTCGAACTCGCGGAAGTCGGCGTGATCGACCTCGGCGCCGAGCGCGGCGAAGCGTGCGGCGGCGAGCGCGGCGAGCTTCCTGTTATAGGAGCCGGCGCGCAGCGCCGCCCCGAAGACGAGAATCCGCATGCCATGATTCTATCCCGCGGACATGCGGGCCTGGGTTGCACCCAGATGCCGGTCATCCTGGCGCAGCCGGATCACGTCGGCCAGGATACGTGCGCCCCAGCGATGCGCGCTGAACTCTGCGACGTTTTCGCGCATCTGCCGCATCCGCTCGCGCTGGCTCTGTTCCGGCATGCCCAGCGCTCCCGCCAGCGCGCGCGCTGACTCGTCCAGGTCGTAGGGATTGACCAATACGGCCCCTGGAAGATCCCGCGCGGCTCCCGCGAACTCGCTCATGACGAGCACGCCGCGCAGATCGTCGCGCGCCCTCGCGAACTCCTTGCTCACCAGGTTCATCCCGTCGTGCAGGCTGTTGACGTAACAGACATCCGCCGCGCGGAAGTACCGGTCGATCTCGTCCGCGCCGTGATTCCCTTCGAGCAGCAGGATCGGGCGGTAGTCCCCCTCGCCGAAGCGGCGATTGATCCGGTCGGCCGTCGCTCTCACGCGCGACCGCAGATCGCGATAGACGGGAAGGGCACCGCGTGTCGGCTGCGCGAGCTGCACGAACGCGAACCGGCCGGCGATGTCGGGAAAGCACTCGAAGAGCCGCTCGACGGCGAGGAACTTCTCCTCGATTCCCTTCGTGTAGTCCAGGCGATCGACGCCGACCCCGAGTCGGATGTGCGCGGGCAGCGCCAGCGCGCGCCGGACGGCCGCGCGGCACGCCCAGACGGGCAGCGTCCGGCGCTCGCGTTCGGGATCCCATTCGACCGACGCGGCGTACTCGCGAACGCGCACGCGGTGCCGCTGGTACGTCACGATGCCCTGCTCGCGATCCACGTGCACTTCGCCCCACCGCGCCACCGTCTCGAGGAAATTGTGACAGTCGGCGGCGGTCTGGAATCCGATGATGTCGGAGCCGAGCAGCCCTTCGAGAAGGTGATCGCGCCAGGGACATACCTGGAACGTCCGCCAGTCCACCCACGGGATGTGCCAGAAGGTCACGATCGTGCTCCGGGGCAGGCGCTCGCGAAGCATCACGGGGACGAGGGCGAAATGGTAATCCTGGACGAGCACCACCGGCGCGCCGGTCGTGCCGGCGTGGGTCGGCGACGCGACGTTCGTCGCTTCTTCACACACCGCATCGGCAAACCGCGCGTTCACGGACCAGTACGCGGACAGATCGTCGGATCGGAACACCGGTTTCACGTGCGCGCGATGAAACAGGGGCCACAGCGCCTCGTTCGCGCATCCCGCGTAGTAGCCCTGTTGTTCCTCCGGTGTCAGCCACACCCGGCGCAGCCGGTACTCCGGCGCGCCGGAGGGCACGGGTAGCCCGTCGCGCTCGAGCGGCACCAGGCGATCCGCCGATCCGCCAGCCGCGGCAACCCAGACGCCGGACGTCGCGCGAATGAGCGGCTCCACCGCGTTGACGACACCGGACCCCCCACGCACGGCGAGAGGCGCGTCACTCCCATTGAACTCGTGACAGACAGGCTCTCGATTCGAGAGCACGATGATCCGTTCGTCGAACTCCAGCGAGCGGAACCAGCGGGTGAATGACTCGCGCGTCCAGGCCACGTGGTCGGCCGCAAGGGGCAGCATGTCGGCAAACGCCAGACTGGGCATGCACGCGAGTTAACACCGCGGCACCCGGCCGTTGGAATCGGGTTGATCGGGGAGAAAGCCCCTCCCCCCTTTCCGGGATGGCGGCGCGGGCCGCCGCGCGTTACGCTTGTGAGGTCGTGTTCAGGATGCGGACCTGGCCGGTCGCCGCGTTGGGCCTCGGTGCCCTGTTGCTGCTCGTCGCCCTGTCGGTGACCACCGCCTCCAGACGCGCGCAGGACATCCAGGCCCAGCTCGACCGGTTGAACGCTCACCACTCCGAGGTGGACGCCAAGCTCAGGCGTCTGCGCTCCGACGTTCACCTGTCCGGCATCTTCATTCGCGACTATCTGCTCGACACCGACAACGAACGCGCCCCCGAGTACCGGCAGCAACTGGCGGCCTTCAGGCGAACGACCACGACGACGCTGGACGAGCTGGGCGCGATCGCGCGGAAGGATGGACGCGACGACGAGCGGATCGCGAGCCTGGCGGAGAAGCTCGACGATTACTGGACCGCGTTCGAGCCGCTGTTCGACTGGACGCTCGTCCAGAAGATTCTGCGCAGCGCGCGCTTCCTCCGGACCGAGGTGCTGCCGCGCCGCGAGGCGGTGCTGGGGATCGCGCGGGAAATCGAAGAGCTGAACAATGCGAACCTGGCCGCACAGCGTGCCGAGGTGCGGCGCCGTCAGGTGGCGTTTCGCGACGACCTGCACGCGCTGCTCTGGCAGAGCGTACTGTTCGGCCTGGTCGTGGCGCTCGTCGTCACCGTTCGGCTCAAGGTGCTCGAGGCGCGATCGGAACAGCAGCGGGCCGTGACCGAGGAGGCGGAGCGGCAGATGCGCTCGCTCTCACAGCAGCTGGTGGCCACGCAGGAGGAGGAGCGCAAGAACCTCTCGCGTGAGCTTCACGATCACGTGGGGCAGATGCTCACGGCGCTCCGGTTGGAGCTCGGCCGGCTCGAGCGGGTCGGCACGCAGGACGGCAGCCGCGTATCGGCGGCGGTGGCCGAATGCCGGCATCTCATCGACGAGATCTTCCACACGGTGCGCGACCTCTCCATGGGCCTCCGGCCGAGCATGCTCGACGACTTCGGGCTCACGCCGGCGCTCGAGTGGCACGCCAGGGATTTCAGCACGCGTTCCGGCATCCCGGTGGATCTGAGCGTGGACGGCGCGCTCGAGATGCTGCCGGACCGCCACCGGACATGCGTCTACCGTGTCGTGCAGGAGGCGCTGACCAACTGCGCCCGGCATGCCAGGGCGCATCGCATCGCCGTCGGCGTCAGCGCGCGCGACGGCGGGCTCGACCTGTTCGTTCGCGACGACGGGGTGGGCTTCGAGCCGGGCCGGCGGCCGGACGGTCTCGGCCTGCGCGGGATGGAGGAGCGGGTGCGCGAGCTCCACGGGACCATGGCGATCAGCACGGAGCCCGGCGGCGGGACTTCAATCCTCATTCACATACCGGTCGAGGGGCTCGTGGAGGCGGCACCAGTTGCGCATCCTGCTGGTTGACGACCACGCGATCGTGCGGCGCGGCCTCAAGAGCCTGCTCGAGACCGAGCCAGGCGTGCAGGTGGCGGGTGAAGCGGCAGACGGGCTGGAGGCGTTCCGGCTCTGCGAGGAGCTGCGGCCGGACCTCGTGGTCGCCGACATCGCGATGCCGACCATGAACGGCATCGAGCTGACCGCGCGGCTGCAGAAGCTCGAGCAGCCTCCGCGCGTCGTCATCCTGAGCATGCATACCGACGAGTCCTACATCCTGCGCGCGCTGGCGGCCGGCGCGCGCGCGTACCTGCTGAAGAACGCCACCGACGAGGACCTCATCCCGGCGGTGCGGTCGGTCTCGTCCGGCAAGACGTTCTTCAGCCCCACGGTGACCAATGTCCTCGTCGAGGACTACATGCGCCAGCTCCAGTCACGCGGGTTGACCGACACGTACCACCTGCTGACCGACCGCGAGAAGGAGGTCCTTCAGCTCCTCGCTGAAGGACGTTCCAACAAGGAGGTGGCATCACTCCTCGAGCTCGGCGTCTCCACGATTGAAACGCACCGCGCGAATCTCATGCAGAAGCTGAATCTGCACAACACGGCGGAGATCGTGCTGTACGCGGTCCGCAAGCGCATCATTGTGTGACCGTGATCACCGGGCTTCGTGCGGTGATCGTGTAGCTGTTGTCCAGGTACAGGCGAAATTCGTAGGAGCCCGGCGTGGTCGGCATCGGCGCCGTCCACGTGCGCGTCGTGACGCCGCCGCCGACGTACGTGTATCGCAGGTAGCTCTGCGCAGAAGAACCCGCCGCCGAGAGCGAGAGCCAGTCCCAGCTTCCGCCGTACCCGTCGTGCAACGTGACGGTCACGTTCGTGCCTGGCGCGACGCTCGTCGCGCTCACGGTGAGCGTCGGCGTCGTTGTGGGAGCCTGCACCGTCACCGGGGGGCTGGTCGCGGCTCGCGTGTACCCGTTGTTCAGAAAGAGCCGAAATTCGTACGTGCCGGGCGTGGACGGCGCCGTGACGGTCCACGTGCGCGTCGTCACGCCGGCGCCAACGTAGGTGTATCTCAAGTAGCTCCCGTTGGGCGCGGTCGTTGCGGCAAACGCGAGCCAGTCCGTGCCGCCCCCGTATCCGTCCGTCAGCGTCACCGTGATTGGGGCGCCTGCCGGCACCGTTGTCGCGTTGACTGACAGCGCGGGCGACCCGCCGGGCGGCGGTGTTGTCGACGCTGATGACACCGTGACCGCCGGGCTCGTGGCCGCCAGGGTGTATCCCCCGTTCAGAAACAGGCGGAACTCGTACGTTCCTGGCGAGGCAATGGCCACCGTCCAGGTGCGGGTGGTGATGCCGGTGCCCACGTACACGTACTGGACGTAGCTGTTGTTCGGCGCGCCACTGGCCGCAAGCGCGAGCCAATCCGTGACACCCCCGAAGCCGTTCGTGAGCGTCACCGTGACGCTCGCGCCGGCCGTGACGCTCGCCGAGCCGACCGTCAGCGCCGGCGGCGGCTGAATCGCGAAGATCAACGATGAGGACTCCCCACCGCCGGGGGCCGGTGTTGCAACCGAGACCATCGCGGTGCCGGGCGCCGCGATGTCGGCGGCGCCAATCGTCGCCCGAAGCTGCGTGGCGCTCACGAACGTGGTCGGGCGATTCGAGCCGTTCCACCGCACCACCGAGGCGCTCACGAACGTGTCGCCGCCCACCGTCAGCGTGAACGGCGCGCCTCCAACCGCGGCTGCGGCCGGAGAGAGCGATTGAATCGATGGCGTCGGATTCACCGTCGGATCAACCGTGATTGCCGGACTCGTCGCCGCCCGCGCGTCGTTTACGTACAGCCGGAATTCGTACGCGCCGGCCGTGGAGGGCATCGCGACCGTCCACGTGCGATCCGTGACGCCGCTGCCCACATACGTCCACTGCAGGTAGCCCGTATCAGGCGCGCCGGCCGGGAAGAGCCCGAGCCAATCCCACCAGCTGCCATACCCGTTCGTGAGCGTCGCGGTCACGGACGTTTGCGGCGCCACCAGCGACTGCGTGATCGCCAGTGACGGGGGCGGATCGGTGAACGTCAGCGGGCCAGACGTGCCTCCGCCCGGTTCCGGCGTGACGACCGTGATCTGGGCCGTACCGGCCGCCGGAAGATCGGATGCCGGAATCGACGCGACGACGCGGGTCGTGCTCGTCGCGGTCGTGGGACGCGGCGACCCATTCCAGTGGACGACCGAGAACGCGTTGAACCCCGAGCCCGCCACGGCGAGCGCGAGTCCCGCGCCGGCGCGTGCCCTCGACGGGCTCAGCGAGATCGCCTGCGGCGGCGGGTTCGTGATCGGCACGAGGGCCGCGAGCGCCTGGAAGATCCTGATCCTCGGGGTCGTGGCGGTTCCAAACAGCCGCGTATCCGTGACGGGGAGACCGGTGGACCGGAACGCGTTGCGGAGCGCGACGACGTCGATGTGCGGTGCGGCCTGGCGGGCGAGCGCGAACGCCCCCGCCACGTGGGGTGCGGCCATCGACGTCCCGCTCAACGCCTGGCATCCGCCGCCTGGCACCGAGGAGACGATCGCTTCGCCTGGTGCGAGCAGCGTCAAGTACTGCGAGACATTCGAGAAGTACGCGACCGCATCCGTCTTGGTGGTCGCTCCCACGCTGATCGCCGAGGACACGCACGCTGGCGTGGAGATCGCGTTCGTCGCTCCGCTGTTGCCCGATGCGACCACCGTCGCCACGCCGATCGACCGGAGGTTGTCGATGGCGGGCTTGTAGGGCTGGCCATCGCACGGCGCGGTGAACGTGCTGCCGCCAAGGCTCATGTTCACCGCCGCGACGTTGTGCGAGAGCGCAAGGCTCTGAACGTGCTCGAGCCCGGCCAGGATATCCGATGTGTACGCGGCCGCGCACGGCGCCGGGCCGCCGCACGTGGTGGCCGACACGATGCGTGAGAACACCTGCACCGCGACGAGCGACGCGCCGCTCGCGATGCCGCTGAAGGACTGTCCCGCGCCCGCGCCGTTGCCCGCCGCAATTCCGGCGACGTGCGTGCCGTGCAGGCACTCCGGGAGTTCGCAGGGCGCCCCCGTGCCGGCTCCCGTTTCCTCGTCGCCGCCGCCGGGGCAGAACGACTCGCTCTCTCCCCGCACCGTGCTCGAGAAGCACGCCTCGGCGACAACCTTTCCGGCGAGCAGCGGGTGCGAGCCGTCCACGCCGGTGTCGAGCACGGCGATCGCCGTTCCGCTGCCGTCGTAACCGGACGCCCACACCTGGTCTGCCTGCACGATGCCCGCGCTGTCGGCGAGCGCCGGGCGGACGAGCGCATCCTCCATGACGCGCAGGACGCTGCCCGTCATTGTTTCGAGGGCGTTCAACGCGACCGGCGTGGCATCGAGCGCGAGATAGGGGATCGTGCGGTACAGGCGGTGCACCCGGCGTGCGTGCTCCGGCATGCCGGCGAGGACGTCCGCCGCGCGGGTGCCGGCACCGAGTTCCACGATGACGCGGGCCGACCCGTCTCGCGCGGCGCGGTCACGCAGGTGCTGGGGAATATGCGGGGATTGCGCCGATGCGGCGGCGCCCGCGAGCAGCAGGAAGAGGGGGACCAGCCCGAAACGAACGCCCCGGAGCGCGCGGACGCAGCTCGACTGCATATCGTCCTTCCTGCCAGTACGGCCGTGGGCCCGCGGGGAAAGGCATTATAGTCGTGATCCCCGGAGCGGATACAATTGCCGCGCAGGAGGAGCACGCATGGCAGCACGAATGAGCCTCGAAGGGTATGCCTACGCCGCGTTTCGCATCGTCACGGGCCTGCTGTTTCTGTTTCACGGGCTGCAGAAGCTGTTCGGCCTCTACGGCGGGCAGGTGGTGCCGATGGGATCCCTGTTCTGGGTGGCCGGTGTGATTGAGCTGGCGGGGGGGCTGCTGGTGATGGTCGGCCTGTTTACGACGGCGGCCGCGTTGGTCGCGAGCGGCGAAATGGCCGCCGCGTACTTCATGGCGCACGCCCCGAAAGGCGTGTGGCCGATTGTGAACCAGGGGGAGTTGGCGGTGCTGTACTGCTTCGCGTTCCTCTTCATCGCCACGCGCGGCGCCGGCATGCTCAGCGCGGATCGCGTGTTTCGAAGGAAATCGTGAGCACGCCTCAGCGGTAGCGCTGCCAGCCGCGGCTGCCGGATTCCAGTCGCGACGCGTTCCAGATCTCGCCGCAGCTCGTGCAGCGCCAGTACGTGGCGGACGTGATCGTCCGGCTCGTGGTCGTCAGTGTCTTCGAACGGCAGAACGGACACGCCTCCGGCGGCGCGATGGGGAGTCCTTCCGTCGTCTGCGGAAGCCGTGTGCGCATGTCAGCGCCCCTTTCCCGCGACGGCGGCGCTCCGCCCCCTCGCGATGTGCATGTGGACGCGGGAGCGCACGGCGCCCGCGTCCATGTCGGCCAGTTCGCACCAGTGCGCCAGCAGGCCGGCGCCGCTCAGGAATGCGCGCGCGCTCTCGCGTTCCGAGGAGGCCGCGCCACTCGTGAACAGGTCGCGCCACGCCTGCGCGATGACTCGAAACGCCAGGTGGCGGTAGGGGTCGAGCAGGTCGGCGTGTCCGGCCGCAGGGCGTGCCGGTCCGCCGTGCCTCCTGCTCATCGCGTCCGCTCCGGGTGCTCCGTTTCGTACAGCACCAGGGCGATCGAACTGGCCGGACGCGCGTTGCGCGCGGCAAGAAGCGTCACGATAGCGATGGCCGCCAGGGTCGCCAGCACCCACACGAAGCCCGTCAGTGAAAACGCGGTGAGCATGGGATTCCTTCCGCCTGCTTGAAAGAGCTGCCGAGCCGGCCAACGGATGCCGCTCTCGCTTTAGTGAGTCTGGCTACCAGCAGGACAGGCAGGAAGGCTTCAGGAAAGCTGCAGTCAGAGTAGCACGGATCGCGTCGGAGGAGCGGCTGCGGTTGCGGGGGCGGACCTTTCAGGTCCGCCCCCTGTGCGATCGACTAGAAACCGATTTTCACGGCGAGCTGTGCCTGGAATGGCGGGGCGGCTTCCGTGAACTGGCCGAAGGTGGGCAGCGGGCTGCCGGGGTACGCACGCGTACCGAAGATATTATCGACGTTCGTGTAGGTGGTCGTGTTGAACAGGTTGAACGCTTCGAGCATCACGTCGATCGTCGCCGCGTTGCGGATGCCAAACCGCTTCGCCACGCGCGCGTCCACCGTGTATTGATTCGGCAGCACGCCCGCGTTCCGCCCGATCGACGTGGCGGGGTTGGCCGGGTCCGTCCTCGGCCGGTCCGGCGCCGTCGCGCCGCCGTTGCCGTCGCCATTCAGATCCGCGCCGGCGAGGATGTTGTAGGGGCGCCCGGACGCCAGCGTCACGATGCTGGACACCGTGACGTTCCACGGCAGCACGTACGCGCCGCTGAACACGAACCGGTGCCGCTGATCCTGCAGCGAGGGGCCGCGTTCCGCCGACGGCGTGAATCCAATCGGCAGCCCGTCGGGATCGTTCGGGTTGCGCCCGAACCCGTTGTCCTGCGGGATGAAGAAGCTCTGGTAGTCCGCCGATGTGTCCTCCGCCTTCGACAGCGTGTAGGAGGCGAGGAATTGATGCCGCCCGTTGAAACGCTTTCGCACCGACAGCGCGAGCCCCTTGTACCAGGTCTCGCCCCACGTCGTGTACTGCAGCACCGACGCCGATGTTCCGGGTCTGCCGCCGACGTCGAGCGGCCGTCCCTGGGTCAGCGGGTTCGTGACGGGGTTGTAGTCAATCGTGCCGAGCTGATCGAGGCCGCGCGCGTACACGAAATGCGCGGACATGGCCATGTCCGTCCCCAGCTCGCGTTCGATCCCCGCCGACGCGTGGTGGGCGTACGGCGTCTTCATCCCGGGATCGATCGACAGCACCAGGCTGGGAAACGGAGTGGTCGGCTCCGGCAGCCGGCGCCCTGGCGCGCGCCAGGCGAGCACCGACTGCGGGATGCGGACCGCGAGCGTGCGCACCTGCTCCGCCGTTCCGCTGATGCCTTCGGTGATGCCCCAGATCGCGGTGATGTGATTGTCGAAGAAGATCCCGTACGACGCCTGCACGGACGTCTTCTTGTCGCCTGTCACGTCCCACGCGATCGCCAGGCGGGGCGCGATGTTGTTGTTGTCCTTCGGCCAGCCGTGCGGCGCCAGGCCGTTCACGACGCGGGTGGTCTTCTCCCAGAACTGGTTCTGGTAGCGCACGCCGGCCTTCAGCGTCACGGTGTCCGCCATCCGCCAGTCGTCCTGCAGGAACAGGGAGACATCCTTGTATCCGTACGGCACCGACGCGTTGCCGTATCCCTGCACGTACGCGGCGGGAAGGCCGAGCGCGACCGCCTGGATCGCGCTGATCGGCGCGGGCAGCCCCAGCGCCGGAATGGCGGGGAGCGGCGCGAAGATATACCGGCCGCCGAAGTGCAGCGGCAGCGCCTGCGAGATGTGATCGATGTACGAAAAGTCGAGGCCGGCTTTCAGGTGGTGCGCGCCGGCCGCGGCGCTGAACGTCTCCACGACCTGGTAGCGGCGGTTCTCGCGCGGCTGCGGCGTGAACCGGTGGCGGCCGACGCCGATCGCGCCGATTTCCAGCGTCGGTCCCCCTTCGTTTTCCTGGTCGCACCCGCCCGTGCAGGTGGGATCGAGCGAGTTGATCTTCTGATCGCGGTTGGCGACCTGGAACCGCAGCTCGTTGACGAAGGCGGAGGAGAACACCGAGGTCAGGGACACCGCCGCCATGAGGTCGCGGCTGTCCAGGTACGCGCCGCGGCTCCGCGCAATCTGCCCCACGGCTCGATGTTCTCGTTCAACAGGTCGGCCCAGTTGAGGCGCACCGCCACGGCGTGGTTCGCGGTGACGTTGGTGTCCACCTTCGCGAGGATCTGCGACGACTCGACGTCGTACGGGACGTTGCCGACTTCGACCGGAAAGCCCGCGCGCCGCAGGATGTCGACGGCGGTGCCGACGTTCTGTCCGAAGACGGTGACCGGCGTCTTGTCGTCGATGTTGACGAAGTTGTTCGCCTGCGTGTCGAGGCGTTCGGCCGAGAGGAAGAAGAACGACTGGTTCCGCCGGATCGGGCCTCCCAGCGTGCCGCCGAACTGCTGCTGGCTGAACGGCGCCTTCTTCCGGTCGATCCGATCGCCCGCCGGGTTCTTCTTTTCGAAGTGCTCCTTGGCGTTGAGCGACTCGTCGCGGAAGTAATAGAACGCGTTTCCCCGGAGATCGTTGCTGCCGCTCCGCGTCACGATGTTCACGACGCCGCCCGACGCCTTGCCGAACTCCGCCGAGTAGGAGTTGGTGATGACCTGGAACTCCTGCACCGCTTCCTGGCTGAACGTCGCCCGCACGGAGCCGAGCGTCGCGTCGTTGTTGTCGAGCCCGTCAACCGTGATGTTGTTCGACCGCGCGCGCTGGCCCGCAAACGTCAGCCCCGAGGTGGCGGAGGCTCCCTGCTGCGGCGTCCGGTCGGTCGTGACGCCGGGCGTCAGGATCGAGAACGTCATGAAATTCCGGCCGTTGATGGGGAGTGCCTCGATCTGCTGCTGCGAGACCACCGTGGCAACCGCCGTCTGCTGCACGTCGGCCATCCCGGCCTCAGCCGTGACGGTGACGAGCTCGGCCGCGCCGGCAATCGACAGCACGAAGCTCACCTCCGCTTCCTGGCCGAGCGCCAGATCGAGGCGCGGCATGGCCTGCGTGGCAAAACCCTGCAGGCTGACGCGGATCGAGTAGGAGCCGGGCGGGAGGGCGGGCACGATGAAGCGGCCGTCCCCCCCCGTTTCCGTCGTGCGTTCGACCCCCGTCGCGATGTTGGTGACGACCACCGTCGCGCCGGGCAGGACCGCTTTCGATTGATCGAGCACGATGCCGCTGAGATCCGCGGTCGTCGCGCGGCTCTGTGCGGCCGCGGACAGCGTGGTGGCAGCGAGCGCCACGATGATGGGCAGGAGCGTCAATCCGAAGCTGCGCCTGATGAGCACGTGTACGCCTCCATGAAGAGGACCGGCCGCTGGGTGAGCGCATTAGACCAGATTCGCCATACGGCGGCAAGCCGTCTGCCGGTAGAATCTCCCTCCGTAGGAGAGCGCCATGCACGGTCTGATGATGGACTTCCCGCTCACGCTGTCAGCCATTCTCCGGCGTGCCGAAACACTCTTTCCGCACAAGCCTGTCGTCAGCCGGCGGGCGGACAAGTCGATCCACCGCTCCACCTACGCGGAGATCGGGTCGCGGGCCCGGCGGCTCGCGGCGGCGCTCCGGGCGCTCGGCATCCGCCCGGGAGATCGCGTCGCAACCCTCGCGTGGAGCCACTCCCGCCACCTCGAAGCGTATTTCGGAATCCCGCTCGCCGGAGCGGTGCTGCACACGTTGAACCTCCGGCTGCATCCAGACGATCTCGGCTACATCGCGACGCACGCGGGGGATCGCGCCATCCTCGTGGACGCCACGCTGCTCCCGCTCCTCGAGCGCTTTCGTTCCGCCGTGCCCGACGCCAAGCTGATCGTAATGGGGGACGGCCAGCCGGCGCCGGCGGGCATGCTCGATTACGAATCGCTGCTCGACACGGGCAGCGCCGCGTTCACCGAGCCCGAGATTGACGAACGGGAGGCCGCCGCCATGTGCTACACGAGCGGCACGACGGGGCGGCCCAAGGGAGTGCTGTATTCGCACCGCGCGATCGTGCTCCACTCGCTCGCTTCCGGGTTGAGCTGCGCGATGGGCCTTCGCGAAGACGACGTCGCGCTCCCCGTCGTCCCGATGTTTCACGTCAACGCGTGGGGGCTGCCGTTCACCGCCGCGATGGCGGGCGCGGCGCAGGTGTTTCCCGGTCCTTATCTCGATCCCACGAGCCTGCTCGAGCTGATGTCGGCCGAGCGGGTCACCGTGACGGCGGGCGTGCCGTCGATCTGGGCGGGCATCCTGCAGGCGCTCGATGCGAAGCCCGGGGTCTACGACCTCTCGAGCATGCGCACCATGCTCGTGGGGGGCGCCGCGGTCCCGCCGGCGATCCTGCGCGGATTCCAGGAGCGGCACCACCTGCGCGTGCTCCACGCGTGGGGCATGACGGAGACGACGCCGCTCGGCACCGTCGCCGAGCTGCCGTCAGATCTGGCGAGCGCCCCGATCGAAGAGCGGTACCGCTATCGCTGCACGCAGGGGCAGCCCGCTCCGTTCGTGGAGATTCGCGCGCGCGTTGCGGACTCGGACGTGCCGTGGGACGGAAAGACGATGGGCGAGCTGGAGGTGCGCGGGCCCTGGGTGGCGAGCGCGTACTACGGCGACGACTCGACCGATCGCTTCACCGCTGACGGCTGGTTCCGGACCGGTGACCTGGTGACGATTGGCCCGCGCGGCACGGTCGAGATCCGCGACCGCATCAAGGACGTCATCAAGTCGGGAGGGGAGTGGATCAGCTCGCTGGCGATCGAGAACGCGCTCGCCGGGCATCCGGCGGTCGCCGAGGCGGCGGTGATCGCGATGCCCGACGCGAAATGGGGGGAGCGCCCGCTTGCCGTCGTCGTGTTCCGGCCCGGCGCGAGCGCGACGCCGGAGGAGCTGCGCGCGTTCCTCGCGCCGCACTTCGTGTCCTGGGCCCTGCCCGACGCGTTCGAGATCGTCACGGAGATCCCGAAGACGTCCACGGGGAAGATGCAGAAATCCGTGTTGCGCGAGCGCTTCGGGAGCGCGGGCGCGTGAGCGTGCGGGGGCGAACCTCAGCCCAGCTTCGCGAGGCACCATCGCGCCAGCCGCTCGTAGACGTCAACACCCGCCTCGAGCTCCGCGATCGCCACGTGCTCGTCTGCGGTGTGCGCCACCAGGAACGATCCCGGCCCGAAGAGCAGCGGCGTTCCCCAGCGATCCAGGAACGGCACATCCGTCGTGAACGGAAAGACCGCGGCGTCGACGTCGAGGCCCGCGGGCACCCGAAACCTGACCGCGGGCACGGTCAGCACTTCACTCACCGCCACCAGGTCCGATATCGGGCGCAGGGCCGCCAGCACTGCCTCGTGATCGCCAACCGTTCGAAACATCACCTCGGCGGAGGCGTGCGGCGGGATGACGTTCGGCGCCACGCCCCCCTCGATGAGGCCGATCGAATATGACGTCGCGCCAAGCTCCGGATCGGCGGGAAGAGGCAGCGCGCGCAGGCGGACGAGCGCGTCGATCAATTTCTCGATCGCCGAGATCCCCGCTTCGGGCGCGGCGGAGTGCGCGGCGCGCCCGCTGGCGCGCAGCCGCACGCGAAGAACGCCGCGCGTGGCGGACGCCACCCGGCTGTCGGTCGGCTCGCCGTTGATCAGGTACCGCGAATCGCATGCGGCCGCGTTCGCCACCGCGGCGCCGTCGCTTCCGCGCTCTTCCCCGACCACGAACAGCAGTCCCGCCCGGCGCTCCCCCTGGGCGCGCAACCGCTCGGCGGCCGCGACCTGCGCGGCCAGGATCCCTTTCGCGTCGCACGCGCCGCGCCCATACAGGCGGCCGTCCGACAGCCGGCTCGGGAAGAACGGCGGAACGCAGTCGTAGTGGGTCGAGAACACGACGCAGGGCGCGTCGAGCGTCGCGAGCACGTTGTACCGGCCGTCGCCCACCGGCTGCCGGGCGACGCGGTAGCCGAGCGCCTCCAGTTCCGCCGCCAGCCACGCGCCGGCCGCCGCCTCGCATCCCGTCGTCGAGTCGATGTCGATCAGCGCCCGCGCGAACGAGACGACGTTCACCGAAGCGCCTGCTCGACCGCCGTCCTCGCGTCGGTGCGGTCGTCCCGGTACTTGACGATGATCGCGGCGGAGATCGACAGCCCCAACTCCGCGCCGCGCCCGGAGGCGATCGGCCGCGTGCCCGACACCACGACGGCTCCCTCCGGGATCACGAGCGGCTCGCCGCGCGTCCCCCGGACGATCCGATCGTTGACCAGGTCGTAGACCGGCGTGGACCCCGTCAGGACCGTTCCGGCGGCAAGTACCGCGCGGCGCTTGATCACCGCACCCTCGTAGACGCCGCAGTTGCCGCCGACCAGCACCTCGTCCTCGACGATGACCGGCAGCGCCCCGACCGGTTCGAGCACGCCGCCGATCTGCGCTCCCGCGCTCAGGTGCACGCGGCGCCCGATCTGCGCGCACGATCCGACCAGCGCGTGCGAGTCCACCAGCGTCTCGTCTCCGACATACGCGCCGATGTTGATGTACATCGGCGGCATGCAGATCACCCGTCGTCCGAGGTAGGCGCCGTCGCGGACGCTCGATCCTCCGGGCACGACCCGCACGCCGGACGCCAGCGTCAACGGCTTCAGCGGCAGCGTGTCCTTGTCGAAGAACGGCCAGCGCCCATGGTCGGCCGACACATCGACCAGCTCGCCGGCGCGGAACGCGAGGAGGATGCCGCGCTTCACCCACTCGTTCGCGCGCCAGCCCGCCGGGGCGTCGGCATCAGGCTCGGCTGCGCGAACCTCGCCGGCCGACAGCGCCGCGCGAAGCCGCGCGACCGTCTCTTTCAGGCGTGCCGGATCGAGCGGCTCGGTCTCGGAAGCCAGCGTGAGCCGGTCGATTTCATCCCTCAGCACGGTGGTCATCGCGCGGGCGCTCCCGCCGGCTCGCTGGCGGAGACGAGCGTCAGCGCGTCGAGAATGCGGCGGCGGGATTCGGCGCGTGGCGGCACCATCGGGAGGCGGTAGACTTCCTCGATGAGTCCCATCGCCGCCATCGCCGCCTTCACCGGGATGGGATTGGACTCCACGAAGTTCGCCGTCATCAAAGGCAGCAGCCGCGCGTGAATCCCCCGCGCGGCGGCGAAGTCATTCTGCTCGGCCAGTTCGACCAGCCGCACCATCGCGGCGGGCACTTCGTTCGACGCCACCGAGATCACCCCGCGCCCGCCCACCGCCATCACCGGCAGGGTCAGCGCATCGTCGCCCGACAAGACGATGAAGTCTCGCGGCACGGCGTGGCAGACCTCGCAGATCTGGGCGATCTGGCCCGACGCCTCCTTGACCCCGACGATGCCCGGGATCGCGCTCAGCTTCAGCAGCGTGGCCGCGTCGACGTTGCAGCCGGTGCGTCCGGGGACGTTGTACACGACGATCGGAAGGCCGGCCTCGCCGGCAATCGCGCTGTAGTGTTGCACGAGGCCTTCGGGAGTGGGTTTGTTGTAGTAGGGGGTGACCGAAAGGATGCCTGAGGCGCCGGCCTGCTTCATCCGGCGGGCCGTGTGGATGACTTCCCGCGTATCGTATCCACCCGCCCCGGCCAGGATCGGCACCCGGCCGGCCACTTCGTCGACGACAATCTCGACGATCCGCACGCGCTCGTCTTCAGAGAGCGTCGGGCTTTCACCGGTTGTCCCGCACGGGACGAGGAAGTGTATGCCCGCGTCCACCTGGCGGCGCGCGAGCCGTCGAATCGCCGGCTCGTCGAGCGTTCCGTCCTGCCTGAAGGGCGTCACGAGCGCGGTCCCGCATCCGGTCCAAGTGCTTCGCGTCATCGCTGCTCCTGTTGCTGCTGAACGCCGAGGACGTCTTTCATGCCGAACCAGCCGCGGCGCCCGCGCAGCCAGGCGGCGGCGGCGAGCGCGCCGCGGGCGAACGCCGCGCGGTCGCGCGCGGTGTGCGTCAGGGTGATCGTCTCCGAGGCCGCATCGAAGCCCAGCGTGTGCGCGCCGGGCATTTCTCCCGCCCGGGTGGATGCCACATCGATTCGGTGCGCGTAGCCCGAACGCCGGAGGGTGCGCTCGATGGCGAGCGCCGTTCCCGATGGAGCATCCCGCTTGGCGGCGTGATGCTGCTCGTGAATCCAGGCGCCAAAGCCCGGATGGGCAGCGAACAGCTCTGCGGCCCGTTCTGCCAGCACGAGGAACAGGTTCACGCCCAGCGCGAAGTTCGAGGCGGACACGACGCCGATGCCATGGCGCTCCGCCTCGGCGCGCAGAGCGGCTTCATGATCCTGCCAGCCCGTCGTGCCGATCGCGACGCTGGTGCCGCGCGCCGCGAGCCGCGGCAGATTCACCGGCACGGCCTCGGCACGGGAAAAATCGATGGCCAGATCCGCGGCGGGCCAGCGCTCGGGATGGTCCGCCGACGCGTGGGTCACGACGCCCGCCACGTGCATGCCGAACTCGCCGCAGAGCGCCTCGACCTGGCGTCCCATGCGCCCGTGCCCGATCAGCAGCAGCGGGACGCTCACGGCCTGATCTCGCGGACCGGACCGCGCACCGCCCGGGCGGCGGTGTCCGCGGCCCTCGAATGACGCAGCGGCTCTTCAGGTCCCCTGGCCCCGAAGAACTCGGTGTGCAGCCGCGAGGTCGCCGCGGCCGCGTCGGTATCCCGGAGGACCACCGCGAGGCTGCGCTGCGACGCGGTCTGCGAGACCATCCACACCTGGAACCGGTCGAGCGCTCCCATCATGCGTTCCGCCAGCCGCGGCTCTTCACGCAGACCATCGCCGACCACACAGACTATCGCCATTGCGCGCTCGACGTGCGCGACGGCGATATCCGCCAGGCCCTGGACGATGGCCTCGAGACGCCGGTCGTCATCGATGACGACCGACACGCCGGCTTCCGACATGGCCAGCAGGTCCACCGGCGTCCGATGGCGCTCGAAGGCCTCGAACACCCGCCGCAGGAAGCCCCAGACCATCAACGCGCGCGTGGAGGTGAAGTTGACCAGCGTGACGCGGCGCTTGCACGCGATGGCGGCGACGTTGCTGCCCCCCGACGCGACGCTCGCGATCTCGGTGCCGCGCCCGTCGAAGCGCCGGCTGTTGAGGATCCTCACCGGGATGCCTTTGGCGACCGCCGGCAGGATCGTGCCGGGATGCAGCACCTTCGCGCCGAAGTGCGCCAGCGCGGACGCTTCCCCGAACGAGAGCTGCGAGACGACGCGCGCACCGGAGACCATGCGGGGATCCGTGGTCATCATGCCGTCGACGTCCGTCCAGATCTGGATCTCGCACGCGTCCAACCCCGCGCCGAGGAGAGCCGCGGAGTAGTCCGACCCGCCGCGCCCGAGCGTGGTCGGGATGCCGTCGCGCGTGGCCGCAATATAGCCGCCGACGACCGGCATCTGCCCGGCGGCGAGCAGGGGACGGATCTCGCGCGCGATGGCGGTTTCCGTGTCCGCCACCAGCGGGATCGCCGCCGTGAAGTGGTCGTCGGTCACGATGACGCGCCGCGCATCGACCCACGCGGCGGGCGCGCCCGCGCGGGCCAGCGCCGCGTGGACGATCCGGCTGCTGAGCAGCTCGCCGATTCCCGCGACGGCGTCGACGACCGCCGGCGAGGCGTGACGCGCGGCGGCCGCGGTGTCGAGGAGCGCGCCGATCGCCGCGAATTCCGCGTCGATCGCGGTCGCCAGATCGGCGATCGGCTTCGGCGCCACCTCCGCCGCGACCTGCAGATGACGCGCCCGCAGCGCCTCGACGCCCGCGCGCAGCGCCTGCGCGTCCGCCTGCTCGGCCGCGGTGGCGAGCGCGAGCAGCCGGTCGGTGACGCCGGCCAGCGCCGAGACGACGACGACGGGCTGCGCGTTCGACGAATGCCGGCCGGCCCGCGCCATCACGTGCCGGACGACGCGCGCGATGGCTTCCGCGTCCGCCACGGAGGTGCCGCCGAACTTCATGATGACCACCCGACCGTTCTCCTCCATTGCCACTCCCGCAAAAAAAAACGCCGGCCTGTGGTGCAGGCCGGCGTCCAGTATCGCTCCAATTGTTCGAGGACGTTACGCGCGCATGCACCACCGCGGCCTGCTGGCCCGCTTAATCCGCTTTCGAGTCTGGGTGCGCGTGCACGTGAGCGTCATGACTTGACGAAGTATAATGACCCCGTTCCGCTACGTCAAACGAGACTTCTCGTCGAGGGTGTCATAGGTTCGCCCTTCGGCCACGAACGGCGGAGCCCCCTCTGATGCAGACAGCGGCCGTTGCATTCGCGCCCGCCAGCGTCGGCAACGTCGCCGTCGGCTTCGATGTCCTCGGCCACAGCCTGTCCTCGATTGGCGATCGCGTCAGAGCCGAGCGGATCGCCGGGCGCGGCGTGCGCATCGCGGGCATTTCCGGCATCGCGGCGGACCTGCCGTACGACCCCGAGCGCAACACGGCGGCGGTGGCCGTGGCGGCGCTGGCCGAAGCGCTCGGCGGTGGCCACGCATTCGAGCTGACGATCGAAAAGGGGATCCCGATGCGCTCCGGCCTTGGCGGCTCGGCCGCCTCCGCCGTGGCCGCCGTGGTGGCGGCCAACGCGCTGCTTCCAGCGCCGTTCGACAAGCTCCAGTTGCTCAAGTTCGCGATCGCCGGAGAGGCGGCGGCGAGCGGCACGGCCCACGTGGACAACATCGCGCCGTCGCTCTACGGCGGGCTCGTGCTCACCGTCGGGATCGAGCAGCCGATCGTGAAGCAGATCCCCGTGCCCGCGGCCCTGCGCTCGGTCGTCGTACACCCGCACCTCGAGCTGTCGACGCGTGAAGCGCGGGAGATCCTCAGCCGCACGGTCAGCCTCTCCGATGTCGTCTGGCAGCAGGCCAACCTCGCCGGGTTTCTCGCGGGCTGTTTCACCGCCGACCTGCCGCTGATCCGCGGCTCGTTCGAGGACGTGCTCATCGAGCCGCAGCGCAAGCAGCTCATTCCCGGGTTCGAGAAGGTCAAGGCCGCCGCGCTTCGAGCCGACGCGCTCGGGTGCTCCATATCCGGCGCGGGCCCGTCGGTGTTCGCCTGGTGCGAGCAGTCCCGGGCGGACGCCGTGCGCGCGGCCATGGCCGGCGCGTTCCGGTCGGTCGGCCTCGAAAGCGACTCGTGGATCTCGCCGATCGATACGCCGGGAGCCCACGTCATAAAACAGTCATGAAGTTCACCAGTACCGGAAGCGCCGCGGTCTCGGCCAGCGATCTGAGCGAGGCCATCATCAAGGGCATCGCGCCGGACGGCGGCCTGTACGTCCCGACGCAACTGCCGGCGCTCACCGTTTCTGACTTCGACGGACTGGAGTCTCTTCCGGGCATTGCCGAGCGTCTGCTGGCCCCCTTTGTGGCGGGCAGCGCGCTCGAGCCGGAGCTGGCGGCGATCTGCCGCGAGGCCTTGAATTTCCCCGCGCCGCTGGTGGCGCTCGATCGGGCGCCGGGGCCTGCGAGCGTCCTGGAGCTGTTTCACGGCCCCACGTGCGCGTTCAAGGATTTCGGCGCGCGTTTCCTCGCCGCAAGCCTGGAGCGCGTTACGCCGCGATCCCGGCGCGGATCCGCGCAGCGCCTGACCATCCTGGTCGCGACCTCCGGAGACACGGGCGGAGCGGTGGCCGCCGCGTTTTACAAGCGGCCGTGGGTCGAGATCGCGTTGCTGTACCCGAAGGGGCGCGTGTCCGATCGCCAGGCGCAGCAGCTGGCCTGTTGGGGCGACAACGTGCGGACGTTTGCCGTGTCCGGGAGCTTCGACGATTGCCACCGCGTCGTCAACGAGGCGTTCCGCGATCCGGAGCTGGCGCGCAGCCATGCGCTCTCATCGGCCAACAGCATCAACCTGGGACGGCTGCTGCCGCAGATGTCCTACTACGCGGCGGCCGCCCTGCAGATCTGGCGGCGCGAGGGACGAAAGCCCGGGTTCATCATCCCCGCCGGAAATCTCGGCAACGCTGTGGCCGGCATCTGGGCGCGCGAGATTGGACTTCCGATCGGCGACATCGTCCTGGCGACCAATGAGAACCGGACGATCGCGGACTACATGGATGGCGGATCGTGGCGCCCGCGGCCGGGCGTGCCGACGCTGGCATCGGCGATGGACGTGGGGAATCCATCCAACGTGCACCGGCTGCGCTGGTTGTATGAGGATGACGATCGGGTGCGCGAGCGGGTGTCCGCCTATTCGGTCACGGACCAGGAGATTCGGGCGGCGATTGCAGGCGACGCTGCGTCACTGGGGTATGCCTGGTGCCCGCACGGCGCGACGGCCGCGCACGTGTACCGGATGCTGGCGCGGAGGCGCGCGCACCAACACTGGATCCTGGTCGCGACCGCACACCCGGCGAAGTTCAACGACATCGTCGAGCCGCTGCTTGGCCGGCCGGTCGCCGTTCCTCCAGCGTTGGAGCGGCTGTTGAATCTGCCGAGACAGGAACAGGAGATTCCGCCGGCGCTCGAGTCGCTTCGCGCGCGCCTGCTTTCGTGACAGCACACAGGAAGGGTCAGTCCCCCTCGATCCACCCGTCCGCCCGCATCAATTCGGCATTGAGCACCGCCGCTCCCGCTGCCCCGCGAATCGTGTTGTGGCCGAGGGCCGCCAGCTTCAGCCCGAGCACCGGGCAGGGACGAATGCGTCCAACCGACACGGTCATCCCTCCGCCCCGCATCACGTCGAGCCGCGGCTGCGGGCGAAGTGGATCGTCGAGGCACACGATCGGCTCGGCCGGCGCGCTCGGCAGGCCGAGTTCCTGCGGGCGCCCGCGCCAGGAGGCCAGCGCGGCGCGGACATCCTCCGGAGACGCGCCTCGATCCAGGCGCAGCGAGATCATCTCGGTGTGGCCGTCGACGACCGGCACCCGCGTCGTGTGCGCGCTGACGACGGTGGGGTGGGGGACAACCGCCTCGGCATCGAACGCGCCGAGAATCTTCTGCGTCTCGCTTTCGATCTTCTCTTCTTCTCCGCCGATCGCGGGGATGACGTTGCCCAGGATGTCCAGCGACGGGACGCCCGGGTATCCCGCGCCCGACACCGCCTGCAGCGTCGTCACGTTCACCGCGGAGAGCCCGAACTGGCGCAGCGGCGCCAGTACCATGGCGAGCACGACCGTCGAGCAGTTCGGGTTGGTGACGATCGCTCCGCGCCAGCCGCGCTCGCGGCGCTGGCGCGGGAGCAAGCCGAGGTGGTCGGGATTGATCTCGGGGATCAGCAGCGGCACGGACGGGTCCATGCGGAAGCTGCGGGCGTTGCTGATCACGATGTGGCCTGCTCGCGCGAACGCCGGCTCGATCTCGCCTGCGGCCTTCGCGTCGAGCGCGGAAAACATCACGAGCGGGCCCTTGCCGGGCACGCACGCTTCGATGCGCGTGTCGGCGAGATCCGGCGGCGGCGCGCCCGCGAGCCGCCAGGACGCGGCCTCGCGATACGTCCGTCCTTCGGAGCGCTCGCTCGCGGCGAGCCATCGCGGGCGGAACCACGGGTGCGCGGTGAGCTGCGCGAGAAACTGCTGGCCGACCATTCCGGTCGCACCGAGAACTCCGACATCGATCCGCCGCGCGCCGCCCGCCTGATTCATTGAGAGTGTCCCTGGCTCGTACGGTACCGGCTCGCCGTTGCCGCGTCAATCGCTCGCGGCGTGCGGTGGCTGTCATACCGGAAGGGCGATCTCCTCGCCGAAGGCCATCGGAGGTACCGCCGATGCCGCCTCTCAGAGGAAACTGACCCGCTCTTCGGCTGCGCGGCGTTCGAAACGATCCGGGTGCAGTCTTTCGAGATCCAGCGCTTCGGCACTACCGGTCACAATGAGCTGTGCCAGCGCGCGCGTCACGCCAGGTCCATGCATGATGCCGTGCCCGTTGAACCCGGCGGCGACATAGAGGCCGGCTACACCCGCAACAGGTCCGGCCAAAGGCAGGCCGTCAGGCGTCAGTTCGTACAATCCTTTAATCACGCCTCGCACCTGCGCATGGCGCAATCCGGGGAATCGCGCGCTGGCTCGTCGCAGCATCGAAAGCAGCAGCCCGACGTCGGCCTCGACACGGAAGCTCACCACTCGCTTCTCCGGCTTGACGCCGACAGTCGTGCGCGCGCGATTCGACCGTAGATAGGTTCCACTCGGCAGGTCGACGATCATCGGCGTTTCACCAGGTAGCCCGGTGTTCCCTTCGGCGATCAACTTTATCCGCGGGGACGGTTCCACAGGGATGTTCACGCCCGCCATGGTTCCGACGACGCCTGCCCAGGCTCCTGCCGCGTTCACGACGACATCGGAGAAGGTCCTCGCGCTGCCGCTCCGAACTGCCCGGATGCGGCCGGCCGAGACCTCGAGGGCGTCAACGGGGGTGTGCTCGCGAATCAGGATCCCTCGCGACCGACACTCGCGCAGGAGCCACTGCACGACCTCCGATGGACGGATGAAACCATCGTCCGCGCAGAGTGTTCCGCACGAGAGCCCCGCCAGGTCGCAGTAGGGACACAGGTCTGCCAGATCGCTGCGTTCCAGCCATCGTACGGGTAAGGCCAGCTCGTGCTGGAGGGCCCACGCGCGCTGCAAGCTCTCGGCTTGCTGAGGGCCGGCCAGAAAGACGTACCCGGCCGGTTCAAACTTGCCAGGAAAGCTCGGATCGGAGAGGACAGCTTCGTAAAACTGCCAGCCGGCGAGCGTCATCTCGATCTCGATGCGCGTGGCGAACTGCCGCCTGATCCCGCCCGCGGCGAGGCCGGTTGACTGGCCGCCGGCGCTTCCGCGCTCGAGCACCACCACCCGGTCGACGCCGAGCCGCTGAAGGTGCCACGCCAGTGACAGCCCCACGATACCAGCGCCGATGATGGTGATGTCTGTGCGGCGGATCGTCACTCGTCTCCGTTTGGCCGGGACGCGGCGCCGTGCAGGTCGCTGAGGCTCCGGCGGGTATGCGCCAAATGCCGCCGCATCAACCTCTTTGCCGTCGCCGCATCCCGCGCGATGACCGCCTCCGCGATCTGCGCGTGCTCCTTGAGGAGCTTGATGCTCTGGTCTCGGGCCGTGTAATGCTGCCGCTGGTGGAGGTCGCGCAGCAACTCGATCTGTTCCCGAACCAGGCGTTCGAGCATGTAGTTATGCGTGGCCGACGCCAGGCTGACATGGAATTCGAGATTGTCCTGCCAGCTCCCCGTGCGCCCGGCCGCCTCCCGCAGCCGCGTCACGTGAGGCGGCGTAATCCGCGAGCAGGCGAGCGCGACCGTCTGTGTCTCGATCACTTCGCGCGCTTCGAGGATGTCGAATATGGTCGCGAGCTCGAGTTGCTCGACCGCGCTGGTCGGCTCCTGAACGCGGGCGGATTTGAGCGCGCGCACGTATCGACCGTCGCCAGGCCTGGCCAGGATGATGCCTCGCTCCTCGAGAACCCGGAACGCCTCGCGCAGCACGTTGCGGCTGACGCGGATTTGCTTCGTGAGCTGACGTTCGGTGGGCAGACGGCTGCCCGGCGGCAGTTCGCCGCTCGAAATGAGCCCCATGACCTGGCTCACCACATCCTGAAACAACCGATGGGGACGGACAGCGGAGAAGTTATGGAGCTTGGAGTGCGCCGAGTGTTCGGGCAAGTGGTCCATTGGATGACCCAATCGCTTGATTTCGTCAGCCGCGGAAGCTTTCAACTTTATGACATGGGGCCAGTATATGCGAGAAGACGCGTGGAAATGCGTCTTTATTGACTTCATTCCGGGGCGGTGATACAAGGCTGGCTTCTCGGGGGATTGGATCACCCAGTAGTCCGCTGCACGTC
Organism: Acidobacteriota bacterium; assembly: GCA_016184105.1. Lineage (NCBI taxonomy): Bacteria > Pseudomonadati > Acidobacteriota > Acidobacteriota bacterium. Next base: position 18 of record JACPDI010000014.1, on the reverse strand, counting down.
AGAAGAGGGAGGCACCAT
>JACPDI010000013.1 GCA_016184105.1 Acidobacteriota bacterium | reverse complement strand
TCGTACTCCCACGCGATGCGCGTCAGCTCGCCCTGCGTCTTCAGCTCGGCGAACTGCGCTTCGTCGTTCGCGTCGGCGATCGATCCCGGCCGCAGGCCGTCGCCGAGCGAGAAGGAGACGTCGTAGACGCGCATGATCTCGCAGATCTCGCGGAAGTGCGTGTACAGGAAGTTCTCCTGGTGATGCGCCAGGCACCACTTGGCCAGGATCGACCCGCCGCGTGACACAATGCCAGTAACGCGCCTGGCGGTCATCGGGACGTAGCGCAGCAGCACACCGGCGTGGACGGTGAAGTAGTCCACGCCCTGCTCGCACTGCTCGACGAGCGTGTCGCGGTACATCTCCCAGGTGAGATCCTCAGGCCGGCCGCCGGCCTTCTCGAGCGCCTGGTAAATCGGCACGGTCCCGATAGGCACCGGCGAATTCCGGATGATCCATTCGCGCGTCTCGTGAATGTCCTTGCCCGTGGAGAGGTCCATCACGGTGTCGGCGCCCCACAGCGTGGCCCAGCGCAGCTTCTCGACCTCCTCGTCGATCGACGAGCTGACGGCGGAATTGCCGATGTTCGCGTTGATCTTCACCGCGAAATTGCGGCCGATCGCCATCGGCTCGAGTTCGAGGTGGTTGATATTGGACGGGATGATCGCGCGCCCGCGCGCAACCTCCGACCGCACGAACTCCGGGTCGAGCCCTTCGCGCGTGGCGACAAACGCCATCTCCGGCGTGATCTCCCCCTTCTTCGCGTAGTGCATCTGCGTGACGACGCGCGCGCCGCGGCGTTCCGCCACCCACGCCTCGCGCAGCCTGGGGAGACCGTTACGGACGTCGTGGTCCCGCGGCCCGCTCGTGTCGTACACGCGCAGGGTCTCACCGTTCGACAGCGCGATCTCGCGCATCGGAACGCCCTGAACGTACACCTTGCGTGAGGCGGGAAAGGCGTCAGGAAGAGAGGAGCTGGTCATTTGATCACTATAGCAGGGCGCGGAGAGGAGATAAGGGGGACAGTCACACTTTCCAAAGCGGCCCAGGAAAGTGTGACTGTCCCCCTTATTCTCCCGCCTTTCGCAGAATCAGGCACTTCAGGTAGTAGGTCTCCGGGACGCCGATGAGCACCGGGTGGTCGCGGCCCTGGATGCGCTTGTCGACGAGCACCATGTCCGCGTGCGCGTCGGCGGCGGCGCGCTGCACGATCGCGCCGAACATCTCCTCGTCCACGTTGTACGAGCAGCTGCACGTCACGAGGATCCCGCCTGGCGCCAGCAGCTTCATCGCGCGCAGGTTGATCTCCTTGTATCCCGCCGCCGCCTTCGCGACGGCCGGCTTGCTCTTGGCGAACGCCGGCGGGTCGAGCACGATGGTGTCGAACGTCTCCCCCGCCCGATCGAACTCGCGCAGCTCGTCGAACACGTTGGCCGTGCGGGCGTCCACATTCCTGACGGCGTTCCGCGCTGCGTTCGCGCGAATGCGGGCCACCGCGTCCTCTGAAATATCCAGCGCGAGAGCCGTGTCACACTGGCCCGCGAGCGCGAGCGCGAACCCGCCGTGGTAGCTGAAGCAGTCGAGCAGCCGCCCTCGCGCCCACCGTCTGGCCGCGAGCCGGTTCTCGCGCTGATCGAGGAACAGGCCGGTCTTCTGTCCGTGCCACGGATCGATCTCGTACTCGACGCCGGCCTCACGGACGAAGACCTGCTCGGGCACCTCGCCGTGCAGCAGCTCCACCTTCTGCTCCAGCCCCTCGAGCAGCCGCACGCGCGGATCGTTCCGCGCGAGCACGCCGCGCGGCTGGACCAGGTCCACCAGATGCCTGACAAACGCGGACTGCAGACGGTCCGTGCCCTGCGAGAGCGCCTGCATCACCAGGTAGTCGCCGTATCGATCGACGACGAGGGACGGCAGGAGGTCGCCTTCGCCGTGGACCAGGCGGTACGCCGTCGTGTCGGTGGCGGCAACGTCCAACTGCCGCCGGTATTCGATCGCCCGTTCCAGCCGCCGGCGCCAGAACGCGTCGTCGATCCGCTCCTCGGCGCGCGACACCATCCGGATCGCGATCTCGGATCGATCGCTGTACAGCGCGCAGCCGAGCGGCCGGTGCCGCCCGCCGCGCCCGCTGACCACGCGGACGATCTCGCCGGCGCCCGCGTGCTCGACCGCGATGATGTCGGATCGGTACACCCACGGATGGCCCGCGCGAATGCGTTCTTCGCCGCGATGCGAGACGGTGACAGACGGGGTCATGGCCGGATGCCTATAGTACAATTGCGCGCATGCGCGTCGCGATCGGGGCCGATCACGCCGGCTTTCCCCTCAAAGAACACCTGAAGCAGACGCTGGCCGGGCTCGGTCACGAGGTCCAGGACCACGGCACCTCTGACAACACCGCCACCGACTACCCGCCAATCTGCGCCGCGGTGGGCCGGGCGGTGGCCGAAGGGCGCGCGGACCGCGGCATCGTGCTCGGCGGCAGCGGGCAGGGGGAGCAGATTGCGGCCAACAAGGTCCGCGGCGTGCGCGCGGCGCTCTGCAACGATCTCTACACCGCGCGCATGTCGCGCCTGCACAACGACGCGAACGTCCTCTCGATCGGCGGCCGCATCGTCGCGCCGGGACTGGCCGACGAGATCCTGAAAGTATGGCTGGAGACGGCGTTCGAAGGGGGACGCCACCAGCGGCGCATCGACCAAATCGCAGAAATCGAACGGAAGGCATAGCATGGCAGCATCGACCCAGGCGCCCACCCGCTGGCGTTCGCTGGCGGAATCCGACCCCGAAATCGCGAAGGCCATCTGCCAGGAAGTGCACCGGCAGAACGCCGGGCTCGAGCTGATCGCCTCCGAGAATTTCGTGAGCAGCGCCGTCCTCGAGGCCGCCGGATCGGTGCTCACCAACAAGTACGCCGAAGGGTATCCCGGCAAGCGCTACTACGGCGGCTGCGAGTTCGTGGACGTCGCCGAGAGCCTCGCCATCGAGCGCGCGAAGCAGCTGTTCGGCGCCGAGCACGCCAACGTGCAGCCGCACTCGGGCGCGCAGGCGAACATGGCGGTGTACTTCACGCTGCTCAAGCCGGGCGACGCGGTGCTCGGGATGAACCTCGCGCACGGCGGGCACCTGACGCATGGCCACCCGCTGAACTTCTCCGGGAAGCTCTACACGATCGTTCCGTACGGCGTCCGGAAGGAAGACGAGCGCATCGACTACGACGAACTGGAGCGGCTCGCGCGCGAGCACAGGCCGAAGATGATCATGGTCGGCGCGAGCGCCTACCCGCGCGTCATCGACTTCGCGCGCATCCGGAAGGTCGCCGACCAGGTCGGCGCGCCGGTCGTCGTGGACATGGCGCACATCGCGGGGCTCGTGGCAGCCGGCGAGCACCCCAGCCCCGTCCCGCACGCCGACTTCGTGACGACGACCACGCACAAGACGCTGCGCGGGCCGCGCGGCGGGCTGGTGCTGTGCACCGCGAAATACGCCAAGGAGCTGGACAAGGCCCTGTTCCCCGGCGTGCAGGGTGGACCGCTGATGCACATCATCGCCGCCAAGGCGGTGTGTCTGAAGGAAGCCCTGGAGCCGTCGTTCCAGGAATACCAACGCCAGATCGTGGCGAACGCGAAGCGGCTGGCATCGGCGCTGGCGTCCTCCGGGTTCCGCCTCGTCAGCGGCGGGACCGACAACCACCTGATGCTTGTCGATGTGTTCTCGAAGGGGATCACCGGGAAGGCGGCGGAAGCCGCGCTCGGACGGGCGGCGATCACCGTCAACAAGAACGCCATCCCGTTCGACCAGAACCCGCCGATGGTGGCGAGCGGGGTCCGCATCGGCACGCCCGCGGTGACGAGCCGCGGCATGCGTGAGGCCGAGATGGACCAGATTGCCGGCCTGATCAGCCGCGTGCTGAGCGCGCCGGACGACGAGCGGGCGATCGCCGATGTGCGCAACGACGTCGAGGCGCTGTGCCGGAAGTTCCCGCTGTACCCGGAGTCGCGGGCCTGATCGCCGCGGCGGAAGCCGCGTTCGACGAGGGGGGCGCGCTCGTGCGCGCCGTCGCCGGCTTCGAGCCCCGCCCGGCGCAGCGCGAAATGGCCGCCGCCGTGGCGCAGACGCTCGCCGAGGGGGGCACGCTGCTCGTCGAGGCGGGGACGGGCACCGGCAAGACGCTCGCGTATCTCGTCCCGGCCATCCTCAGCCGCAAGCGCGTTCTCCTCTCCACCGGCACGAAAAACCTGCAGGAGCAGATCTTCTTCAAGGATCTCCCCGCGCTTCGCGATGCGCTCGGCGTTCCGTTCACCGCCACGTACATGAAAGGGCGCGGCAACTATCTCTGCCTGCATCGCTTCGACTCCTTCAGGGAGCGACCCATGTTCAGGAGCCTCGACGAACGCGTCTACCTGCGCGCCGTCGAGGAGTGGGCGTGCGAAACGGAAACAGGCGATCGCGCCGAGCTGACCGACATTCCCGAGGACCTCGCCTTCTGGAACGACATTTCGGCGACGGCCGAGCAGTGCATCGGCCGCGAGTGCCCGCACTTCCAGGAGTGCTTCGTGACGCGGATGCGCCAGCGGGCCGCTGAATCCGACGTGGTCATCGTCAACCATCACCTGCTGTGCGCCGACGCGGCGGTGCGGCAGTCCACGTTCGGCGAGGTGATCCCGGAGTGCCACGTCGCGATCGTGGACGAGGCGCACCAGCTCGAGGATGTCGCGACGCAGTATTTCGGCTTCGCGGTGAGCACCTACCGGCTGGATGAACTCGCGCGCGACACGACGCGCGTGGTGGGCGGCGGCGTGGCATTCGACGCGGCCACGGCGCGGCAGCTTCTGGACGACACCTCGCGCGTGAGCGACGCGTCGCGTCACTTCTTCAGCCAGATCGAGTGGATGCTCCGCCAGGGGGCGCCCGGCTCCGAGGAGCGCGTCCGGTTCACCCGGAAGATGGCGGAGCAGGTCTGGGAGCCGGGGCTCGCGCTCGTCGATGCCCTGCAGGCGCTCGAAGCGACCATCCGCCTGGCGAAGGACGCTCCCGACGACCTGTTGAGCGCCGCTGGGCGCGCGGCGGAGATTCGCGACCAGCTCGGGCGATTGCTGCGCGCCGACGACCCCGAGTTCGTCTTCTTCGTCGAGCTGCGCGGCCGCCCCCTTCGACAGGCTCAGGGCGCCCCGAGCGCGTCGAGGGGCGGTGTCTTCCTGCGGGCGGCGCCGATCGACGTGTCGGCCGTCGTCCGCGAGCTGCTGCTCGATCGCATGCAGGCGACGGTCCTCACCTCGGCGACGCTCGCCGTGAACGGGACGTTCGCCTACATCCGCGCCCGCCTCGGCGTGAAGGGGGCGCGCGAGCTGCTGCTGCCGTCGGAGTTCGACTTCGCCTCGCAAGCCGTCCTCTACCTGCCACGAACGATGCCCGATCCGCGGTCCCCCGGTTTCCTCGAGGCCGCCTCCGAGCAGGTCGTGGAGCTGCTGCGGCGGAGCGACGGCCGGGCGTTCGTGCTGTTCACCAGCTACGCGGCGCTGCGCGACGTGCGCGCGCGGATCGAGGGGCGGCTGCCGTTCCCCCTCCTGGTCCAGGGGAGCGCGCCGCGCTCGGCGCTGCTGCAGCAGTTCCGCGAGACCGCGCACGCGGTGCTGCTGGCGACCTCCAGCTTCTGGCAGGGGGTGGACGTCGTGGGCGACGCGCTGAGCTGCGTCATCATCGACAAGCTGCCGTTCACGTCCCCCGGCGACCCGATCACCGCGGCCCGGATCGAGGCGGTGAACGCGGGCGGCGGCAACGCGTTCGCGGACTACCAGGTTCCCCTTGCGATCCTCGCGCTGAAGCAGGGGCTCGGACGCCTGATCCGCAGCCGCAAGGACCGTGGCGTGCTCGCCATCCTGGATCCACGCCTGCGCACGATGGGCTACGGCGCCCGCTTTCTCGCGTCGCTGCCCCCCGCGCCTGTGACGCACCGGCTGCAGGACGTGGAGAGGTTTTTCGCATGAGCGAAATCTCGTGAGAGATCGCAGGACGCAGACTTGGAAGAAGGGCCGGAGAATCGGCGTGCTACCATCACGTCGCCCGGCGCACGCATGCCCGTAGGAGCTGTCTCCCGCAACGTCTCAGAACCGCGTGTGCCGGCGGATGGCGTACGTCCGTTTCTTAAATGGGCTGGCGGAAAGAGACAGCTACTCGCCGAGATACGGCACTTCTATCCGAGCAGCCTGGGGCGCTATTGGGAGCCCTTCCTGGGCAGCGGCGCCGTGTTTTTTGATTTGTGGAACCGGGGATTCCTCGACGGCAAGCCTGCGTTCCTGATCGACAACAACGCTGACCTGGTGGGCTGCTATCAGGCGATTCGCAACGACGTGGAAAGCGTCATATCGGGGCTCGAGTCGCTTCAGAAATGCCATTCGAGAAACGAACGCAAGACGTTCTATGACGTTCGCCGGCGCTTCAACACCAAGAGGCTGAGTCTGCTTGACGGCACCAACGCGGCGTACGACCCCGAACTGGCGTCGATGTTGATCTACCTTAACCGCACGGGATTCAACGGTCTGTTCCGCCTCAATTCTCGGGGATCGTTCAACGTTCCGCTGGGGCGTTACTCCAACCCCCACATTTGCGATGCACAGAACCTTCGGGCGGTCAGCTGTGTGCTGAAGACGGATGGCGTCTAGCTTCGGTGTGGTTCATACGAGATGGCGTTGGAAGGGGCGCGCCGCGGTGACTTCGTGTATTTTGACCCGCCTTACGCGCCGTTGAGCGCGACGGCGAATTTTCGTTCCTACACCGCCGAAGGGTTCACGGCCGGCGATCAGAAGCGCCTGCAGCAAGTCGTCGTGCAACTTGCCCGGCGCGGGTGCGCTGTGCTGCTCAGCAACTCGAGCGCGCCTGAAATCGAGCAACTCTACGAGCACCACACTGACGCGCGTCGCGCCGGATTGAAAGCAAGACGTGTGAAGGCACGTCGCGCTATCAACTCCAAGGCCAGCTCACGGGGCGCGGTTGACGAGTTCCTCATCACTAATATCTAAGGGTGACGGGCTTTCCTCGAACATGCGGTCGTACCTTCACTCGACGGAAAAGGCAGTCCAATTCGGCGATGCGGAGGCTTGGCTGAGGCTGTTCTTTGGGCTGCCAGACGAGGACCTCATCGGTTCGAGGCCCGGGGTGCTAAACTAATCAACAGTCAGGCACTTCTATCACTTCATTTCGGGAGGGCATCTATGCTGCGAGCTACCATCAGGCGCTCGCTTCTGGGCGTGCTCGTCATCGGGGCGATCGTCTTCGTGGCCGCTCCAGCGTCGGCGCAGACCGGCGCGGTCAAGGGTAAGGTCGTGGACGGCCAGGGCGGTGCCATTGACGGCGCCAAAATCGTGATCCAGTCCGCCGACAGCGCCGCGCGGAAATACGAGACCAAGAGCAACAAAAAGGGGGAGTTCTTCCAGATCGGCCTCGCGCCGGGCAACTACAAGGTGTCGGCCGAGAAGGACAAGCTGTTTCAGAGCTTTGACGTGCGGGTCCGCCTAGGCGACCCGATGAACGTCAACTTCGTCCTGGTTGCCGGGGCTGGGGCCGCCAACCCCGAGGAAGCGACCAAGAAAGCCGCGGCCCTCCGCGCCTCGTTCGACGAGGCCGTCGCCCTCAGCCAGGCCGGCAAGAACGAAGAGGCGATCGCGAAGTTCAACGAGATTGCCGTCTCGGCGCCGACCTGCGCCACCTGCTTCGCGAATATCGGCGCCATCCACCTCAAGTCCTCGAAGTACGACGACGCCGAGGTCGCTTACAAGAAGGCGCTCGAGGTCGATCCGAACCTGATCGCCGCCAAGACGGGGCTGATGAACGTCTACAACGCGCAGCGCAAGTTCGACCTCGCCGAGAAGATGGCGGCCGAAGTCGCGCAGGCGTCAGGCGGAGGCGAGGGGGGCGGCGGGAATCCCGACGCGCTCTACAACCAAGGCGTCGTCCAGTGGAACGCGAACAAGTTCCAGGAAGCGCAGGCGGCCTTCGAGGGTGCGATCACGGCGGATCCCAACCACGCCGAATCGCACTTCATGCTGGGCAAGGTGTTCATCAACCTCGGCAAGCTCGCCGAGGCGGCAGCCGAGTTCGAAACGTACCTCAAGCTCGCGCCCGACGGCCCGAACGCCAAGGAAGCGCAGACGAACTTCGACGCGCTGAAGGGGTTCATCAAGAAGTAGGAACCGGACACTGATTACCGGGCACGACATCGCACAGAACCTCCAGGCGGTCCGCGAACGGCTTGACGCCGCGGCGCGGGCCGCCGGACGAGACCCCTCGTCGGTCCGTCTCATCGCCGTTTCGAAAACGTTCAGCCTCGACTACGTGAGGGCGGCGGCAGCCGCCGGCCAGCAGGATTTCGGCGAGAACCGCGTGCAGGAGGCCCTGCAGAAGATCGAGGCTTCGACCGAACAACAGGTGAGGTGGCATCTCATCGGCCACCTGCAGTCGAACAAGGCCCGCAGGGCCGTGGGTGCATTCGCCTGCATCCACTCGGTGGACAGCCTGGAGCTGCTGCGCAAGCTGGACGAGGCCGCGGTCGCGCAGGGGGTGCGGCCGGAGGTGCTCGTCCAGGTGGACCTGGCCGGCGAGTCGACCAAATTCGGGGCCCCGCCGGACGAGGCGCGCCGGATCGTCACGGAGGGGGCCGCGTGCCGCGGGCTCCGGCTGGCGGGGCTGATGATCATCCCGCCGTTCCTGGACGAGGCCGAGCAGGTGCGCCCCTACTTCGCCCGGCTGCGCGAGTTCCGCGACGAGCTGGCGCGGGGGGACGCCGACGCCGCGAGCCTTCGCGAGCTGTCGATGGGCATGAGCCACGATTTCGAGGTCGCCGTGCAGGAAGGGGCGACCATGGTCCGGGTTGGGACGGCCATATTCGGGAGGAGAGCGACCCATGTTTGACCCGCGAAAAGAAGAGACCTCGGCGGCGCCGCCCGAGCGCATCATGCGCGTGTCGCCGCTCGACGTGCGGCAGCAGCGCTTCAAGAAGGTCCTGCGCGGCTACGACCGGGCCGAGGTGGTCGCATTCCTCACCGAAGCGGCCGACGATTACGAGCAGGCGCTGCTCGAGATCGACCGGCTGCGCGAGGACGTCAGGCGGCTCGAGGCGCTGCTCGGCGAGCACCGCGAGCGCGAGGCGAACCTGCGCAACACGCTGCTGACCGCCCAGCGGCTCGCCGATGAGATCAAGATCGCGGCGCAGAACGAGGCGAAATTGATCGTCCGCGAGGCGGAGGGGCGCGCGGACATGCTGCTCCAGAAGGCGCAGGGTCGGCTCGACGAGATCGACCGCGACATCAACGAGCTGCGGCTTCGGCGGCGGAACGTGGAGGGATCGCTCGAAGCGTCCATCCAGGCGCTCTACAGCGCGCTCGAGTTCATCCGGGAACAGGACCGCACGCGCGACGAAGGCCAGGTGCTGCTCCACCGCCCGCGCGCGGCCGGCGAGCCGTGACAAAGCGGCCGGTGAAAAAGGGGTCGGGAGCCTTTTTCCCTTCGCGCGACATGAACAAGGCTCCCGACCCCTTTTCCACGGGTGCGCGCGGCGTGGTGATCGCGGTCCGCGCGATGCCGCGTGCCGGTCGCAGCGGCATCGCGGGGCTGCGCGCCGGCGCCCTCCTGGTCAAGCTCGCCGCGGCGCCGGTGGACGGCGCGGCGAACGAGGAGCTGATCGACGTCCTCGCCTCCGCCCTCTCCCTGCCCAGACGCCGGCTTTCCGTTGTCAGCGGCGAGCGCGCGCGCGACAAGCGCGTGCTGGTTGAAGGCGCGTCGCTTGCCGAGATCGGGGCTCGCCTGTCAGATATAATCCGACCGGCCTGACGGTTTCGCCGGCCTGCCCGTTCCCATTTTCCCGTCCGTGACCGCCGACCTCCTCATCCGCCACGCGCATCTCGTCACCGCCCACGGCTCGACACCGCTGGCCGGCGAGGCGCAGCGCGCGGTGGTGTCCGTGCCCGACGGCACGATTGCATCCGCAAACGGACGCATCGTGTACGCGGGCGCCGATCCCGACGGCGGTATTTCCCTCGCGCCGGACGCGACCACGATCGATGCGCAAGGCGGAGCGCTGGTGCCGGGTTTCGTCGACCCGCACACCCACGCGATGTTCGCGGGCGACCGCCGCGCGGAGCTGCAGCGCCGGCTTGCCGGCGCGACCTACGCGGAGATCGCCGCCGGCGGCGGGGGCATCATCGCCACGGTGGCCGCCACGCGCGCGGCGGGCCGGGCGCAGCTCGTCGCGGAGACACGCACGCGGCTCGACGAGATGCTGGCGTGCGGCACGACGACAGCGGAGGTCAAGAGCGGATACGGTCTCGAGACCGGCGCGGAGTTGAAGATGCTGCGGGCGATCCGGGAGCTGGACGCCTCGCACGCGATCGATCTCGTGCCCACCTTCCTCGGGGCGCACGAGGTGCCGCCCGAGTACCGCTCGCGCCGGGAGGCGTACGTGCGTCTCCTGATCGACGAGATGATTCCGGCGGTCGCGCGCGAGCACCTCGCGGCCTGGTGTGACGTGTTCTGCGAAACGGGCGTGTTCACCCCGGGAGAGTCGCGCGACATCCTGCGGGCCGGTGCCGCGGCGGGAATGCAGCCGCGCGTCCACGCCGACGAACTCGGCGCGAGCGGCGGGTCGCAGGTCGCGGCGGAGGTCGGCGCGCGGTCGGCCGATCACCTGATCTTCGCGCCGCCCGAGGGCATCGACGCGATGGCCCGCGCCGGCGTCATCGCGACCCTCCTCCCGTGCGCCGCGTTCTACTTGAAGCTCGGCCGGTTCGCCCCGGCGCGCGAGTTCATCGCCGCGGGCGTGCCGGTGGCGCTCGCGACCGACGTCAACCCCGGCGGGGGTCTGTCGCCGTCCATGCCGTTTGCCATCGCGCTGGCCTGCTTCGGCATGCAGATGACGCTCGAAGAAGCGCTCGCCGCCGCGACGCTGAACGCCGCGTGCGCGCTCGACGCCGGCGATCGCATCGGCACGCTCGAGCCCGGCAAGGCCATGGACGCCGTCCTCGTGGACGGGCTCCCGATCAATCTCGTCCGCGTGGGCGCGCCGGCGATCCGCGCGGTCATCAAGTCCGGAAGGGTCGTTCATGCTCGTTGAGAAGACCGTCTCACAGATCCTGGATGCGTTCGCGTCGTCAGATCCCACGCCCGGCGGGGGATCCGCGTCCGCGCTGGCGGGGGCCGTCGGCGCGTCGCTCCTGCTGATGGTGGCGCGGATGCCGAAGACGAGGACCAGCGCCGAAGCCGACCGTCCATCGCTCGACGGTGCGGTCAACGTGGTCGGGCCCGCCGCCGCTCAGTTGCGCCAGCTGATCGATCGGGACACCGCGGCGTACGACGAGGTGGTCGCCGCCTACCGGTTGCCAAAGGCGAGCGACGAGGAAAAAGCCGCACGCAAGGAGGCCATCCAGCGCGCCGTGCGATCGGCCATCGAGGCGCCGCTCGCGGTGATGCGCGCCTGCCGCGCCGCGCTGGAGGCGGCCTCCGCGATCGAGCGCCACGGCAACCCGAACGCGGCCAGCGACGTGACGGTCGCAACGGAACTGCTGCGCGCGGGGCTCAACGGCGCCCGGGCGAACGTGGCGATCAACCTGCCGTCGATCACCGACGCGCAGTACGCCGACCGCGTGCGCACCGAGATCGCGGGATCTGAGATCCGCACTCTGCGGTGATCACGGCTGGACGTGCCAGGAATCTCCTTTGGGCTCCAGCCTGATCTCGTACACGTAGTTCGGGAGCAGCTTGATGCGCGCCGTGTACGGCGCGGCGATGCGGGTCGCGTTGGTGTCGGTGAGAATGACGACCGCGTCGGGGTCGAGCGGGATCTCGTACTCCGCCGCAAGCTGCAGGACGCGCTCCTTGAGTTGCTCCGGGGTCCGGCCGCGGCCGTAGCGCGCCGTCTCGGTCAGCGCATCATCGAACTGGAAGTAGTGGAGGTAGGCGACACCGGCGTTCCAGCCGGCGTAGAAGATCGCGGCGGCGATCGCGAGCTCGATCAGGCGTTTGAGCATCGGGGCCTCCGATCAGCGGATCACGTGCAGTAGCCGCTCCCAGCGTGTGCGCGTGAACACGTGCGCGACACCAGACACCATGCGGCCGAACGCGCCGTCCTCGCCCGCCTCCGGCTGCGTTTCAAACGACCAGTACACGAGCAGCGCCCTGCCCTTGACGTACTCGCGCGGCAGAAAACCCCAGTAGCGGCTGTCCTGCGAGTTGTCGCGGTTGTCTCCCATCACGAAATATTGATTGGGCGGGACGGTGACCGGGCCGTACTGCTCGCGCACGTCGAACGCGGCGAGCTCGCCGTACGCGCCGGCCGGCTGCAGGAAGTGGACGTACGGCTCGTCGAGCGGCCGGCCGTCGATGTAGACCGTCTTCGCCCGCACTTCCAGCGTTTCTCCCGGCAGCCCGATCACGCGCTTGATGAAGTCCCGCTCCGGATCCTCGGGATACTTGAACACCACGACGTCGCCGCGCCGGACCTGGTCGATCGGGAGCAGCGCGCGCTCGAGGCCGCCGGCGGTCGGGCCGTACCGGAACTTGTTGACGAGGAGATGATCGCCGACAAGCAGGTTGTTTTCCATCGAGCCGGTCGGGATCTTGAAGGCCTGCACGACCCAGGTGCGCACGAACAGGGCGAGGATCACCGCGATGACGATCGACTCGAAGTATTCGCGCAGGGTCGACTTCTGAAACTCGGCCATCGTTATCTCACCGGGCGGACCGCGGCCGCTACCCTTCCTGCCCGACCTTGAGCACCGCGAGGAAGGCTTCCTGCGGGATCTCGACCCGGCCGACGCGCTTCATCCGCTTCTTGCCTTCCTTCTGCTTCTCGAGCAGCTTGCGCTTGCGGCTGATGTCGCCGCCGTAGCACTTCGCGAGCACGTTCTTCCGCAGCGCCTTCACGCTCTCGCGCGCGACAATCCGGCTGCCGATCGCCGCCTGGATCGCCACCTCGAACATCTGCCGCGGGATCAGCTCCCGCATCTTCGACGCCAGCGCGCGCCCGCGCTGGTACGCCGCGTCGCGATGGACGATGATCGACAGGGCGTCCACGGGGTCGCCGTTCACCAGGATGTCGAGTTTGACCAGGGGGGATTCCCAGTAACCGGTCAGATGATAATCGAGGGAGGCATACCCGCGCGAGATCGTCTTCAGGCGGTCGTAGAAATCGAGCACCACCTCTGCGAACGGCAGCTCGTAGGTCAGCATGACCCGGTCCGACGCGAGGAATTCCATGTGCTTCTGCACCCCGCGCTTCTCCTGACAGAGCTGCAGGATCCCCCCAACGTGCTCCGACGGGGTGATGATGGTGGCCGTGATGACCGGCTCCTCGAACTTCTCGATCCGGCCGCTGTCGGGCAGCTTTGCCGGGCTGTCGATCTCGCGCACCTCGCCGTCGGTGGTCGTCACCCGGAACAGCACGCCCGGCGCGGTCGTGACCAGATCCACGTCATATTCGCGCTCGAGCCGCTCCTGGACGATTTCCATGTGCAGGAGCCCCAGGAACCCGCAGCGGAACCCGAACCCCAGCGCGGCCGACGTCTCGGGCTCGAAATGGAACGAGGCGTCGTTCAGGCGAAGCTTCTCGAGCGCCTCGCGCAGTTCGGGATACTCGTGTCCCTCGACGGGGTACAGCCCCGCGAAGACCATCGACTTCAGCTCCTTGAACCCGGGAAACGGGGCCGCGGTCGGACGCGCCGATTCGGTGATGGTGTCGCCGATCTTGGCGTCGCTCACCGTCTTGATGTTGGCGACGAGGAAGCCCACCTCGCCGGCGCCGAGCGCCTCGACGGGCACGGGCTTCGGCGAGAACACGCCCACCTGCTCGATCTCGTACTCCTGCCCCGCCGCCATCAGCGTGACCTGCATCTTCGGGCGGAGCACGCCGTCGATGACCCGCGTGAGAATGACGACGCCGCGGTACGGGTCGTACCAGGAATCGAAGATGAGGGCCTTGAGCGGCGCGTCCAGGTCGCCGGAGGGCGGAGGCAGCCGCTTGACGACCGCCTCGAGGACGTCGCGCACGCCCGTACCGGCCTTGGCGCTGGCGAGCACGGCATCGTGCGCGTCGAGCCCGATCACTTCCTCGATCTGACGCCGCGCTTCGTCCGGCTGCGCGCCCGGCAGGTCGATCTTGTTGATCACCGGGACGATCTCGAGGTTGTTCTCGACCGCGAGATACGCGTTGGCGAGCGTCTGCGCCTCGACCCCCTGCGACGCGTCCACGAGCAGCACGGCCCCCTCGCACGCAGCGAGCGACCGCGTCACCTCGTACGAAAAGTCGACGTGTCCCGGCGTGTCGATCAGGTTGAGGACGTACTCCTGGCCGTCGTCAGCCCTGTAGGTGAGCCGGACCGCGTGCGCCTTGATGGTGATGCCGCGTTCGCGCTCGAGGTCCATGCTGTCCAGGACCTGCTCCTCCATCTCGCGCGCCTGGAGCGCCCCGGTCAGCTCGAGAAACCGATCCGCCAGGGTCGACTTGCCGTGATCGATGTGGGCGATGACGGAGAAATTCCGGATGTACTGGCGATCCATGCGTGGCCGATCCAGAGATTATAGCATTGCGGATCAGGCACTTACCGGCGCCGCGCGGACGCCCGGTGCCTTCTGGCATACGTATGGTATACTCATCATGTGAGTAAGAGGCTTCAGGTGCTGCTCGAGGAGACCGAGTACCGGCGGCTGCAGCGCCAGGCGCGGCGGCACGGCACCACGGTGGCCTCGCTCGTCCGCGAGGCCCTGCGCGCCGCCTGGGACGAGGAGCCGGCCGCCAGCCCGGAACGGAAGCTGGCGGCGGTCCGCGCCGCTGTCCGGCACGCGTTTCCGATTGGCGAGATCGGCCAGGTGCTCGACGAGATCGAGCGCGGGCGCCGCGACCTGTCCCTGTGATCTTCATCGACTCCAATATCCCGGTGTACCTGGTGGGCCAGCCGCATCCCCACAAGGCGGACGCGCAGCGGCTGCTCGAACGGCTCGTCGCCACGCGCCAGCGGCTGGTGACGAGCGCGGAGGTGTTCCAGGAGATCCTGCACCGGTACGCGGCCATCGCCCGCCGCGACGCCATCGCGCCGGCGGTGGAAGCGCTGGACGGCCTGGTCGACAACGTGTTCGGCATCGACATCCAGGACGTCCGGCGGGCGCAGGGCATCGTGCTGGCGTACCCGGTGAGCGCGCGCGACGCGCTGCACGTGGCCGTCATGGAGCATCACGGGGTGAAAGAAATCCTGACGTTCGATCAGGGCTTCGACGGATTCCCCGGCATCACGCGTATCGCCTAGCGACGGCCGCGGCCGGCGTTCGGGCCCGCCGGGCCCGTGGCGTCAGCCTCAGCGCTCTTCGAGGCGCAGGAACCGCTGCGGATATTCCGGCCCGACGTACTCGGTCCGGGGGCGAATCAGGCGGTTGTTCGCATACTGCTCGAGGACGTGCGCGGTCCATCCCGAGACGCGCGAGACCGCGAAGATCGGCGTGAAGAGGTCGATCGGGATGCCCAGCATGTAGTAGGTCGAGCCCGAGTAGAAGTCCACGTTCGGGTACAGCTTCTTCTCGGCCGTGACGATCTGCTCGATCTGCTGCGAGATCTCGAACCAGCGCGCGTTGCCGGCGCGCTCCCCCAGCTCCCTGGACATCCGGCGCAGGTGCGTGGCGCGCGGATCTTCGGTCCGGTACACGCGGTGGCCGAACCCGGCAATCTTCTCCTTGCGGGCGAGCTTGGCCCGCAGGGCATCCTCCACGCGCGAGGCCGGCGCGTCCTGCCCGATCTCCAGCAGCATCCGCATCACGTCCGCGTTCGCACCGCCGTGCAGCGGCCCCTTGAGGGTGCCGACCGCCGCCGTGATGGCGGAGTGGATGTCGGTCAGCGTCGCGGCGGCGACCCGCGCGGCGAACGTCGACGCGTTCAGCTCGTGGTCGGCGTGCAGGATCAGCGCGACATCGAATGCGTGCGCCGCGACCGCGTTGGGCCGATCGCCGGTCAGCATGTAGAGGAAATTCGCCGCGTGCCCCAGGACCGGGTCTGGCGCGATCGGCCCCTTCCCCGCCGCGAGCCGCCCCCACGTGGCGACCACCGACGCGATCTGCGCCGTCAGGCGCACGGCCTTCCGGTCGTTGGCCGGCTGTGAGTGGTCCTCGGCGTCGGCATCGTAATGGGCGAGGGCGGACGCCACCGTCCGCAGCGCGTCCATCCCGTCCACGGGAGGCAGGGACCGCATCAGGCGGATGACGGCTTCGGGAAGCGGCCGCGCGGCGGCAAGCTGCGACTGCAGATCCCCCAGCTCCGCGCGCGTCGGCAGGCGCCGGTGCCAGAGGAGATAGCAGACTTCCTCGAACGTCGCGCCGTGCGCGAGGTCGTGGATGTCGTACCCGCAGTACGCGAGCACGCCGCGCTGCCCATCGAGGTAACAAATCGCCGAGGAACCCGCGACGACGTCTTCGAGCCCGGCCTTGGGTTTCGCGTCCTCAGGGGTCATTTGCGCCTGTACACCATCCCCACCACTGTCCCGTAAATCGCGAACTCGACGATGTAGTCGATGACCAGCGCGAGGAGGAACGTACGGGACAGCGGATAGGCCATGTAGTCCCACACGAGAACAAAGGCGATCAGCATCACGCCGACGAGGACGCCGAACCGCAGCCCTTCCTGGATGCCCGTGCCCCCCTCGTAGCCCTTCGCGTAGGCATAGGCGAAGGCAAAGAACCCGATGAGGGCCGCGGCGAAGGCGAGCGGCAGCCGGGCATTGGCATCGGCGGTGGGCCGCATGAACGCGCTGTGCGCCCCGTAGAGGTCCTCCATCAGAACGGCATGCGCCACGAAGCCCACGATGCAGAAGACGACCCAGGCGGCAAAACCGGCGAGCGCGACCCTGGAGAGATTCATGCGGACTCCTGCCTGATGTGCTGGCGCATTATCAGGCAGGAGTGCTTAATTGGCAATTTCCGGGGCTTTCACGGTCAGGTCGCCCGCGAACTGCTGGACGAGCGACAGGAGGCCCGTGTACAGGAAGCCGACCTGGAAGAGCATCAGGAACGGCAGCGTGCCGTAGATGCCGTTCGACAGCGCATAGACGACCGCGCCCGTGAAATAGATCCCGAGCGACAGCTCGATCAGGGGCTGGAGCGCCATGGTCTGGTGGTACTTCTTGCCGACCCACTCGTCGGCGGTGCGCTCGATGCCGTATTTCGGCGTCCGGGCGAACTCGGACTCCCGGCGCAGCAGCGCTTCGAGCACCGCGCGCGTGTTGTTGATGCAGAGCCCGATGCCGATCGCCATCAGGAACGGCAGGTACTTCACCCGCGACTTCCAATCCGCGTACGCCTCGCGCTGCGACACCAGGTAGAAGTTCGCCACCGACATCGTCGCCGCGAGGAACAGGGGGATGTCGATGAGGAGCATCTCGGTCCAGCCCATGTTGTAGCGGACGTACATCGCCGGGAACATCAGGATGGAGAGCAGCACCATCAGGATGTAGTTGAAGTTCGCGGTGAGGTGGAAGAACGCCTCCGCCTTGACGTGCAGCGGCAGGTCGGACGCGAGGATCGCGGGCAGCACCTTGCGGCAGGTCTGAATCGACCCCTTGGCCCAGCGGTGCTGCTGCGACTTGAAGGAGTTCATCTCCACCGGCACTTCGGCGGGCACGACGAGGTCCGGCACGAAGAGGAACTTCCAGCCGCGAAGCTGCGCGCGGTAGCTGAGGTCGAGATCCTCGGTGAGCGTGTCGTGCTGCCAGCCGCCGGCGTCGCCGATGGCGGCGCGCCGCCAGATGCCGGCCGTGCCGTTGAAGTTGAAGAAGCAGCCGGAACGATTGCGGCCGCCGTGCTCGAGGACGAAGTGCCCGTCGAGCATGATCGACTGGATCTTGGTCAGCAGCGAGTAATCCTGGTTCAGGTGCCCCCAGCGCGCCTGCACCATCGCCACCTTCGGGTCGACGAAGTAGTGAACCGTCCTGGCCAGGAAATCGCGGCCGGGCGTGAAGTCGGCGTCGAAAATCGCGACGAAGTCCCCGCGGGCCTCGCGCAGCGCGGCGTCGAGCGCGCCGGCCTTGAGCCCGGTGCGGTCGGTCCGGTGAAGGAACTTGATGTCGATGCCGCGCTGGGCCTGGCGGCGCACCGCGAGGTCCGCAATCTGCGTGGTCTCGTCGGTGGAGTCGTCCAGCACCTGGATCTCCAGCAGCTCGCGTGGATAATCGAGCTCGCAGACCGCGTCGATCAGCCGCTCCGCCACGTACATCTCGTTGTAGATCGGCAGCTGGACGGTGACGACGGGGAGCGGATCGAAACCGCGTGCGGGCGGCTTCGGCACATTGTCCTTGTGTTTCATGTAAAGATACACAATGTAGTACCGATGCCATCCGTAAACGGCCAGGATGCTCAGGATGAAAAAGTAGAGAACAAGGATGAGCGTTTCAGACGCCGTCATATGAGTGTGGGCCCGCTCCACGGGGCCAATCGCTAATCATATCCAAAGTTCATCCGGTAATAGTCAATAAATGACCGCGAACGAGCTTGAAGCGCTCCTCGAGGCCGTGCAGCGGGGGTCGGTTTCCCCGGCCGATGCGCACCACCGCGTCCTACAATTCGTACGCCAGGCCCCCTTCGAGGACCTCGGGTTCGCCCGCGTCGACCACCACCGCGGGCTCCGGCAGGGCTTCCCCGAGGTCGTGTACGGCCAGGGGAAGACGCCCGAGCAGATCGCATCAATCGCCGAGCGTATCGCAGGCCGCGGACATAGCCTGCTGGTGACCCGAACGTGCCCGGAGGCGTTTCTGGCGGTGCAGGCGCGGGTGTCCGGTGCAGCTTTCCATGACACGGCGCGCGCGATTACGCTCCGGCAGCAGGACATCCCGCCCGGGGTGGGCACGATTCTCGTGGCCGCGGCCGGCACGTCGGACCTCCAGGTGGCCGAGGAAGCGGCGGTCAGCGCGGAGTGCATGGGCAACCTCGTCGACAGGATCTATGACGTCGGGGTGGCCGGCCTGCACCGGCTGCTCGCCGAAACCGGACGCCTCCAAGACGCCCGGGTCGTGATTGCCGTGGCGGGGATGGAGGGGGCGATGCCGAGCGTCATCGGCGGCCTCGTGGCCGCACCGGTCATTGCGGTCCCTACCAGCGTGGGCTACGGCGCGAGTTTCGGGGGTTTGACCGCACTGCTTGGGATGCTGAACAGCTGCGCGTCCGGGGTGGCTGTTGTCAATATCGACAACGGCTTCGGCGCCGCGGCGATGGCGTCGGCCATCAATCATCTGCGCTGAAGATTGCCAAATTGCCAAGTCCGCCTATCTTTAAGTAAACTATCCGTTTGCCCGCAGTCTGGCGCCCCCTGCCGGAACAGATGCATCTCGGAACACTGAAGGCCCTCGAATTCGATCGGATCGCGACCGCGGTGCGACGGTTGGCGTTGACGCCGCTCGGCGCCGCGCGCCTGGCAGAGCTGCGTCCGGTCACCGATGCGCGGCAGGTGGCTGCCTTGCTCGGAGCGACCACCGAAGGCGTCCGGTTCACCGGCGAAGGGGGCGCGTTCCCGCTCGATGCGCCCGCCGATCTGGATGGCGCGCTCACGGCGCTGGCGGTCGAGGGGCGCGCGCTCGAGCCGATGCCGCTGCTCGGCCTGGCGCGCTTTTTCGGGTCGGTCGAATCCACGCGCTGCGGCATCCGGCGAGCCCGGGGCCACTACCCTGCCCTGCGCGCGATCGTCGAATCGGCGGCGAATTTCGACGCCGAAGTCGAAGACATCCGGCGGAAGATCGAACCCTCGGGCGAGGTCTCCGACGATGCGTCGCCGCAGCTGCGCGCGATCCGGGAGCGCCTGCGCAAGCAGCGGTCGCGGCTGCGCTCGACGCTCGAGTCGTACTTGCGCGGCAAGGACACGGCGCGCTACCTGCAGGATCAGATCGTCACGGACAGAAACGGCCGCTTCGTGCTGGTCGTCAAGGCGGAGAACCGCGGCGCAATCCCCGGCATCGTGCACGGCAGCTCGGCGAGCGGTGCCAGCCTCTATCTCGAGCCGCTCAGCACGGTCGACATCAACAACGACATCGTCGCGCTCGAGCAGCAGGAGGCGGAAGAAGTGCACCGCATCCTGCTCGCGTTGAGCGACGCGTTCCGCCGCCGCGCGATCGAGCTGCAGCGCACGCTCTCGGCCGCCACCGAGCTGGACGTCGTCCAGGCGAAAGCGCGCTTCTCGGCGCTGTGCGATGCGAGGGAGCCGCTGCTGGCGCAGGACGGCCGCCTGGAAGTGCGGGGCGCGCGCCATCCGCTGCTGATTCCCTCCGTCAGGGATCTGCTGCGCGAGGAAGGAGACGAGTCGCGCCCCGCGCTCGCCGGCGGGCGCGCCACGGCGGGCCCGGTTCCCGTGGACATCCTGCTGATTCCGCCCACGCGCGTGCTCATCATCAGCGGGCCGAATACCGGGGGCAAGACCGTTGCGTTGAAAAGCGCGGGACTGCTGGCGCTGATGGCCCAGGCGGGGCTGCACGTGCCCGCGGAAGACGGAACGCAGGTGACGCCGTTCCGCTCGGTCTTCGCCGACATCGGCGACGAGCAGTCGATCGCGGCGAGCCTCAGCACGTTTTCGTGGCACATCACGAATATCTCGTCGATGGATCGGACCCTGGCGCTGCCCGCGCTGGTGCTGATCGACGAGGTGGGCGCCGGAACGGATCCGAACGAAGGCGGCGCGCTTGGCACGGCCATCATCGACCACTTCCGCAAGCGCGGCGCGCTGGTCGCGGCCACGACGCATTACGACGCGCTGAAGTCCTACGCGGGCACGACCGAGGGTGTCGAGATTGCCGCGTTCGGGTTCGACCCGGAGTCGTTCGCACCCACCTACCGGCTGGTGTACGGCTCTCCGGGACGCAGCCTGGCGCTCGAGATTGCCGCGCGGCTCGGGATCGCGCCGGCCATCATCGAGGCCGCCCGCGCGTATCGCAGCGAGCGCGAGACGCAGCTGGCCGAGCACCTCGCGCGCATGGAAAAGGAGTTGAACGCGCTCGACCATGAGCGTCGCCTCACCGCGCGGGAGCGCGAGACGCTCGCGGACACGACCGCGCGGCTGCACGCGCGCGACGAGGAACTGAAGCGCCGGGAGGAGGCGTTCCAGCGGCGTTTGCGGGAGCGCGCGGACGAACGGCTGCGCGACGCGCGCCGCGAGATCGACGAGGTCGTCAGGGAGCTGCGGCAGCGCGCGGCGACCATGGCCGGCGCCCCCCGGCACGTGCCCGCGCTCTCCACGGGCGAGACCGGCGCGATCCGCGCGGAGGCCCGCGCCGCGCTCGAGGCCATCGAAGGGCGGCTGGCGAGCGGCACGCCGGCGCCGGCGCCGGCGGGAACGGCGGCGGGCACGCCGGTGCGCGTGGGGGACACGGTGGCGGTCGGCGCGTTCGGCTTCGAAGGGGCGGTCCAGAGCGTGCACGGCGAGGCGGCCGAAGTGGACGTGCGCGGAAAGCGGATGCGCGTGCCGCTGGCCGACCTGAGGGTGGTCGGGCGCGCGAGCGCGGCGCCGCAAGGGCGGGTCAACGTGCAGGTGGAAACGCCGCGGAGCGACGACCTGGTGCCCTCGGACCTGAACATCATCGGCTGCACGACGGACGAAGCGATCGCGCGCGCCGAGAAGTTCCTGGATGACGCGGTGCTGCAGGACCGGCGGAGCGTGCGCTTCATTCACGGCCACGGGACGGGTCAGCTACGGCGCGCGATTGGCGAGCTGCTGGCGAAGCACCCGCTCGTCGCGCACTATTCGCTCGCGCCGGACAACGAGGGGGGCTCGGCCATCACGGTGGCGGAGCTGAAGGACTAGCCCGTAACCTGATGGGGCTGTTTCCACAGTCGTTCATCGACGACCTGAAGTCGCAGGCGGACATCGTCCGCCTCGTCGGCGAGTCTGTGCAGCTCCGCAAGGCTGGAGCCGCGTACAAGGGACTGTGCCCGTTTCACGGCGAGAAGACGCCGTCGTTCCACGTCAACCCGGATCGCGGGTTCTTTCACTGCTTCGGGTGCGGCGTGGGGGGGGACGTGTTCAAGTTCATCGAGCTGCAGGACAAGGTGACGTTCCCCGAGGCGGTGCGGACGCTGGCCGCCAAGTTCGGCGTGCCGGTCCCGGAGCCCGAGGAGGCGCGCCAGGACCCCGAGGCAGAGCGCGATCGCGAAGCGCTGCTGAAGATCCACGAAGTGGCGGCGGCGTGGTTCCGCGAGCAGCTCGCGACGCCGGCCGGCGCGCGGGCGCGGCAGGCGCTCGCCGGGCGCGGGCTGGCGCCGGAGCTGATGGAGCGATTCGGGTACGGGTACGCGCCGGCAAGCCGCGACGCGCTCCGGCAGCACCTGGTGAAGCAGGGATTTGCCCTGCCGATCCTGGCAAGGAGCGGCCTGGTCGTCGAGCGCGAGGACGGGAGCGTCGTCGATCGGTTTCGAAATCGGCTGATGATTCCGATCGCGCGCGAAAGCGGAGCCGTCGTGGCCTTCGGTGGCCGCGCGATGGAGACCGACCAGCAGCCGAAGTACCTGAACTCGGCCGAGACCGCCATCTACACGAAAGGGCGCGTGCTGTACGGGCTCAGCGTGACGAAAGCCGAGATCCGCCGGCTCGGATACGCGGTCCTCGTGGAGGGGTACTTCGATTTCGCGCAGGCGTATCAGGCCGGCGTGATGCCGGTGGTCGCCGTGTCCGGCACGGCGCTGACGCCGGCGCAGGCAAAGTTGCTGCGCCGGTTCACGACAAAGCTGATCCTCAGCCTCGACCCGGACGCAGCCGGCCAGGGCGCCGCCGCGCGATCGTCGGAACTGCTGGTGAGCGAAGGGTTCCAGGTGAACGTCGCCATGTTGCCGGGGGGGGCCGATCCCGATACGTTCATCCGACGGCAGGGTGCAGCGGCGTACCGTGAAAAACTGCGCACTTCCCGGCCGTACCTGGAATATCTCCTCGACCGCGCCGCCGAGGGGGTGGATCTGTCGCGCGATGAAGGGCGCCGGGGTTTCCTGGATCGCATGCTGACGGTGGCCGCTCGGATCCCGGACCCGGCCACGCGCGACCAGTTTGCCGATCGGCTCGCGCACAAGGCGCGCATCACCGAAGAGGTCGTGCGTGCCGAGATACGGCGCGCCGCGGTGAACCGGCAGACGAGCCTTGAAGGGGTCGAAGCGGCACGCGGGCTGAGGCTGGTCGGCGAGGTGCGGCCGGCGGAAAAAGGCCTCATCTGGGCGCTGCTCCACGAGCCGCGGCTGGCGCTGGAGGCGCTGGCGGAGCTGGAGGACGGCGATTTCGACGGGCTGGCGGCTGGCGGCGTCCTGCGGGCGGCCCGGGAAATGGCGGATTGGCCCGCGGAAACAGTGACAGAATCGCTTGTGGCGCGTCTAAGTACTGGTGAGGCCGGCCTCCTGGCGGCCATCCGGTCCCAGCCCGGCCCGCTCGCTCCCCCGACAGAGTGCGCGCGAGCGCTGCGACGGCTGCGCTACGAGCGTGAGCGGGCGGAGCTGCAGCGGGAAATCGATCACCTGCAGGATCTGGGCGCGGCGCATGCAGGGCAGATTGACGCGCTCTGGCTGAGGAAGAAGGACCTGTTGCGGCGGCTCGACGCTCTCGACCGAGGTTAGTTTTTGGAGGGAAATGGCGTTGTCGATTGAAGAGAAATACGACGAGGTACGGCAGCTCATCAACGTCGGCAAGGAGAAGGGCTATCTCCTGTATGACGAGGTGAACGAGCTTCTGCCGGCCGACATCACGTCTTCGGAGGAGCTCGACGACCTGTTCAGCGCGTTCGGCAACGCGGGGATCGAGGTCATCGACTCCGACCAGAAGTTCCGGAAAGACGAGCTGCTCGACCGCCCCGAAACCGAAGAGCCGGAGCTCGACCTCACGCCGGGCGCCCTCGACAAGACGAACGATCCCGTCCGCATGTACCTGCGCGAGATGGGCACGGTCCCCCTGCTCACGCGCGAGGGGGAAGTGGAAATCGCCAAGCGGATCGAGCGCGGCAAGCTCACGGTCATCAAGTCGATCTCGCGGATGCCGAGCGTCACCCGCTTCATCATCCACATGGGGGACCAGCTCCGCGCGGGGGAGCGGACGGTTCGCGAGCTCGTCATCTTCAACGACGAGGAGATCACCGACGAGCGCATCGAGGCGCGCGCCCGTGAGGTGCTGCGCCAGATCGACGCGGTCCGCAAGGCGTGGGCGAGCGTCGAAAAGTGCGCCGAGAAGCTGGAGAAGACCCCCAAGGGGGCGACGACGCGGGACAAGCGGAAGTACCGCCGCGTGCGCTGGGCCTGGCTGCGGGAGAGGGTGGTGCTCTCCAAGGCGATCCGGCGGATCGAGTTCACCGAGACCGTCAAGCGCCGGATGATCGACGCGGTCAAGGAGAAGGTCGAGCACGTCCAGAAGCTGCAGTGGGAGGTCAACGCGATCGAGCGGCAGGTCGCCGGCAAGTCGAAGCGCGGCAAGATCAAGGAGGAGGAGCGCAAGGAGCTGCTCCGCAAGCAGAAGGACATCCGGCTGCAGATGAAGACGTTTGCCGACGAACTCGGCGAAAGTCCCGAGCAGCTGCTCGATACCCTGGAGACGATTACCCGCGGCGAGGCGCAGGCGGAGCAGGCCAAGAAAGAGCTCGTCGAAGCGAACCTCCGCCTCGTGGTCTCGATTGCCAAGAAGTACACCAACCGCGGGCTGCAGTTCCTCGATCTCATTCAGGAAGGCAACATCGGCCTCATGAAGGCGGTGGACAAGTTCGAATACCGCCGCGGCTACAAGTTCTCGACGTACGCGACGTGGTGGATCCGCCAGGCGATCACCCGTGCGATCGCGGACCAGGCGCGCACCATCCGCATCCCGGTCCACATGATCGAGACGATCAACAAGCTGATTCGCACCTCGCGCGCGCTGGTGCAGGAGCTGGGACGGGAGCCGACCTCGGAGGAGATTGCCGAGCGGATGGACATCCCGGTGTCGCAGGTGCGCAAGGTGCTCAAGATCGCGCAGGAGCCGATCTCGCTCGAGACGCCCATCGGAGAAGAGGAAGACTCGCACCTCGGGGACTTCATCGAGGATCGCAACGTGATGTCCCCGTCGGACGCGGTCATCAACTTGAACCTGAAGGAACAGACCGATCAGGTGCTGAAGACGCTCACGCCGCGCGAGGAAAAGGTGATCAAGATGCGGTTCGGCGTCGGCGACGGCAGCGAGCACACGCTCGAGGAAGTGGGCCAGAACTTCGCCGTCACGCGCGAGCGCATCCGGCAGATCGAGGCCAAGGCGCTGCGCAAGCTGCGGCACCCGTCGCGCAGCCGGAAGCTCAAGGCGTTTCTCGAGGGACGGTAGAATACGGAGGTCAGGGGCCAGAGGCCTGAGCCCAGAGGCCAGTGACGGCCGCACACGTTTCCCTGGTACCTGGCCTCAAGTACCTGGCCTCTATTTCGGGCCCATAGCTCAATGGTCAGAGCCGCCGGCTCATAACCGGCTCGTTCCAGGTTCGAGTCCTGGTGGGCCCATTCAGCCTTCGCTCACGATGCCGGCGAGCCGTGAGCGGCGGCCGACAAGTCACGGCGAAGGCGGACGTGCCGTTACAATGACGCGTAATGCTGGTTGATCTGCAACATCTCATTCACCTGCAACAACTGGACAACGCCTCGGAAGAGGCGCGGCGGCGGCTCGACGAGCTGCCGTCGCGTCATGCCGGGCTCGACGCCCGGGCGGCCGACGCGGACGCGCGCGTCGCCGAGGCGAAGCAGCGCCTCAGCGCGGCGCAGGGCGCACGCCGCGAGCTGGAGAAGCAGCTGGCCGAAGTGCAGGGTCGTCTCTCGAAATACAAGGATCAGCTGATGTTGGTGAAGACCAACAAGGAATACCAGGCCATGCAGCACGAGATCGCCACCGCGGAGCGCGACGTGCGCACCCGGGAGGACCGCATCCTCGAGCACATGGAGGTCGCCGAAACCGAGACGCGCGTGGTCAAGGACGCCGAGGCGCTCGCCAGGCAGGAACATGCGGAGATCGCGGACGCGCGGCAGGCGATCGAACGCGAGAAGGTGGAGCTCGAGGCCGCGATCGCGCGGCTCGCCCGCGAGCGCGAGGCGCTCCGGCCGAAGGTGGGCGGCGAGGCGCTGCGCCTGTTCGACCACCTCGGGAAGCAGCGCAAAGGGGTGGCGATCGTCGAGGCGCGCGACGGCCACTGCACGTTCTGCCACGTCCGCCTGCGACCGCAGGTCTTCAACGAGATCCGCCGCAACGACAAGATCGTCCAGTGCGACAGCTGCCTGCGCATCCTCTATTACGAAGAGCGCGCCGGCGAGGCGGCTGGCGCGTGATCGTGCCGTAAGCTGACCGATCATGCTCATCGCCTATATCGACGGCGGCGCCCGCGGAAATCCCGGGCCCGCCGGCTACGGCGCGCGCATCGAGGATGCGAGCGGGCAGGTTGTCGCCGAGCTGCACGGCGGCCTGGGCGTCGCCACCAACAACGTCGCCGAGTACAACGGCTTGCTGGCCGCGCTGCGTTACGCCGCCGAGCGCGGCGAGCGTGAGGTGCAGATCCGCGCCGACTCCGAGCTGCTGGTCAAGCAGATGCGCGGCGAGTACCGCGTCAAGCACGCCGGCCTGAAGCCGCTGTTCCTCGAGGCGTGCTCGCTCGTCCGCCGCATCGGGCACGTCACCTTCACCCACGTGCCGCGGGCGCAGAACAAGGAAGCCGACCGCCTGTCTAATCTCGGGATGGATGAAGCGGAGCGCGCGGCCGGATAGCGCCCATCATGCGGCCCGCCTCCGGGCCTTCCTTCCGGTAGGAGTAGAACGCATCGAGGCGGCAGGCCGTGCAGAGCCCGCTGTCGTGGATCTGGTCGCGCGGCACGCCTGCCGACGCGAGTTGATCGCGATTCGCCGCGGCGACATCAAACTGCAGGCGATCGCCTCGCCCCGGTGAAAACCACCCCGCCGCCTGCCTGCCGGCGAACGCCTCGCGCACCAATGGTCCAACCTCGTAGCAGCACGCGCGGATGAGCGGCCCGATCGCGACGACCAGGTCCGCCGGATCCGACCCGAACACGCGCTGGAGAGCGGCGACCGCCGCGACCGCGGCGCGCGCCGCCGTGCCGCGCCACCCCGCGTGCACGGCCGCGACCGCACGGCCCGTCCGGTCGGCGATGAGGATCGGCGCGCAGTCCGCTACCCGCACGCCGACGGCCCGGCCGGGATCGTCGCTCACCAGCACATCCCCTTCGACGCCGGAGGGCGCCGCGGCCCCGCGGCGAACGGCCAGCACCTGGCAGCCGTGCACCTGGTGCACCTGCACGATCCCCGCGGGCGTCAAGCCGAGCGACGCGGCCACATGCGCGACGGCGGGATCGGCGGGATCGCGCGCGGCGCCGACGGCGCGCGAGGTGAACAGGTGCGGGGCGAGCGCCAGCATCGGCACGCACCGGAGCGCCGCGCCCCACGGTTCTTGCGTCCAGGCAAACGAGCCATTAGGCTGGGGGAACGGCATGGATCGCTCGGACGGCATCACAGGCATCACGATCGTGGGACTCGGCATCGACGCGACCGATATCCCGCGTGTCAGGGAAACGTATCAGAAATACGGCGGCCGTTTCCTCCGCCGGGTGTTCACGGACGAGGAAATCGCGTACTGCCTCCGGCGGCGGGACCCTGTGCCGCACCTTGCCGGCCGCTTTGCCGCCAAGGAGGCGGGCATGAAAGCGATCGGAACCGGCCATACGCGCGGCGTGCTGTGGCGGGACGTGGAGGTCCTGCGCGGCGGCGGCCCCCCGCAACTGAGGTTCCACGGCGCCGCGGCCCGGCACGCGCAGGCACTGGGCATGACCCGCTCCCTTCTCACCATTACGCATTCGGAAATGCTGGCCTTCGCGCAGGTGATCCTGGTCGGCGCCTGAACGACAACCCGCGTTTCCCTCCACGCCCGTCGCACCGCGGCACGCACCTCTCGATTCCCCCGTCTCGCATCCCATCGTCCGTCCGCTCAACAACTTCCAGCGCCGTCGCGCACCGGGCTGCGACTGGCCTTCCTCTTGATGCTTCTCGCCACGCCGGCGCCCATCGACACCGCGCAGGGGAAGGCAGAGAAAAGAGGACGAGCAATGGTTGTGAAGATTGTGCCGAACGGCAAAGGGAACCCGCCAGGAAAGCTCGCGGATGCGGAGCTGCACTTCACGAGCGGCCCGCTCGAGGGCCTGAAGCTGATTGGATTCGCGGTGTGGGAGCGGCGCTCCGGCGGCGGACGCAACGTGACGTTCCCCGCCCGCCAGTACACGGTCAACGGCGAGCGCCGCTCCTTCGCGCTGCTGCGGCCGCTCGTGGACTCCACGGCGCAGGAACGCGTCCGCGATCTGGTGCTCGAGGCATACGCGGAGTACGAGGCGGAGGTCGCCGTCGCGTCGTAAAAGACCGTGGCCTCTGGCCTCTGGTACCTAACCAAGCACCGGCAGGAACTTCGTGTTCTCCTGCTGCCGCTTTGGAGGAAGGGTCCATTCCGCGTCGAGTGCTTTCTGCCACTCGGCGCGAAAAAATCCTTCTTTCATGCCGCCGTCGATGATGTGCCACGGCAGGACGCGATCGCGCGAGCGGTCGCGGAACAGGTAGGCATCGGCCTTGAGTCCGACCTCGGCCACCGCCGCGCGCCACTGTCCGCCGTTGCGTTCGGCGGCGGCGATCGCGGGAGCGACCCGGCGATCGCCGAGCGAGAGCAGCGCCTGGTAGTACGAATGCCGCTCCGACTTGACGGTGAAGTACACGTTGTCGATGTCGGCCAACAGCGTCTTGAGCCGCTTCGTCTTGCGGTCGATGGACGCGGCGTCTTCGAGCGGGACCCACTGGTAGGCGGTCCCCGGCTTTGGAATCAGGGGGTTCACGCTGCCCACGATGCGGCCGATGTGGCCGCGCGGCCGGGCGTGCGACACCATGATGTCGCGCATCCGGACGGTCAGGTCGCGGATCGCCTCGAGGTCCTCGTCCGTCTCGGTCGGCAACCCGATCATGAAATAGAGCTTCAGGTTGTCGATGCCGCTTCGGAAGATCAGGTCGGCTTTGTCCAGGATCTCCGCGTTCGTGACGGTCTTGTTGATCACGCGGCGCAGTCGATCGGAGCCCGTCTCGGGCGCGATCGTCAGCGATTTCTCGCCGCTCGCCTTCAGCAGCCCGACGATCTCGGGCGTGAGGTCGTCGAGCCGCAGCGAGGCAGGGCTGATCGAGTAGCCCATCTCGTGGAGCGACCGGAGGATGACTTCGATGTCGGGATGATCGCACAGCGCGATTGACACGAGCCCGGCCCGGCCCGCGTGCGGTCGTGCGGCCTTCGCGAGCGCGAGGATCCGGTCGGTGGGAAACGGACGGACCGGCAGGTAGTTGTAGCCGGCCCAGCAGAAGCGGCACAGGTTTGCGCAGCCCCGCACGACCTCGACGAGAAAGCGCGAGCCGAACTCGGTGTCGGGCGTGAAGATGACGGTGCTAGGGGGATCGAGCGTCTCGGTTGTCTTCACCGCCGCTTTCCTGACGACGGGAGGTGCGCCAGTGCCCGGGCGTGGCACGAACGCGTCAACGATGCCGTCGCCGCCGTACTGCACGTCGTAGAACGAGGGGATGTAGAAGCCGCTCTCGGCGGCAAGGGCACGAAGCTGGTGGTCGCGGGTGTTCGCGGCCGCCATCACGCGGGCGAGGACGGGAACGAGCGCCTCCCCCTCGCCCGCGGCAATCACGTCCGCAAAGGGCGCGAGCGGCTCCGGGTTCACGAACGTCACGGCCCCGCCGATGACCACGAGCGGGTGGCGCTCGGCCCGCTCGGCGGCGTAGACCGGCATGCCGGCGAGCCGCAGCATCGAGAGAACGTTCGTGTAGTCCCACTCGAAGGAGACGGAAAAGGCGAAGACGTCGAAGTCCGACACCGGTGTCTGCGACTCGAGCGTGACGAGCCCCGCGCCGGCGGCCAGCTGTGCCTGCAGTTCCTGCTTCGGTGGCAGGAACACGCGCTCGCACACCACGTCGTCGAGGGCGTTGAAGAGCTTGTAGAGCGTCTGCAGGCCCAGGTTGGACATGCCGACCCAGTACGTGTTGGGAAATGCGAGCGCGACGCGCAGACGGCCGCCGTGCGGTTTCTGGACGAAACCGACCTCGCGCGCCAGGACTTCTCGAGCGCGCTCGCGCAGCTCCCAGGACTTCATCTGTGATGGATACGATCCGACAAAACCGGAGAAAAACAGTTGAGGCCGGATGCTGGATCCGGCCTCTGCGGCTCAGAAGACGACGGTCTTCCGTGCCGTGGGTGTATTCAGTGTACCACAGGGCTTCAGCTCGGCCGCGAGCGTGCCCTAGTCGGTTTGCCGCCGAAGGAACGCCGGCACGTCGAGCGGCGAGGCGGGCTCGAACTCCGCGCCCGGTCCCTCCGGCAGCGGCTCGGCGCGCGCCATCAGCGGCAGATCAACCGCCGGGCGCCGTGACAGCGTGAGGCGAGGGGCGAGGCTGCCACCGGCTGCCGCCACCTTCTCCGCCACGGAGTCCAGCCGCCACGCCGCGTAGGCGGTGAGGTCCACCGGTGTTTCCGCGTGCGACGGGTGCGCCGAGGCGGACAGCCCCGGACGGTCGAAGCCGGTCGCGATCACCGTGATCTTCACTCGCCCCTGCATCTTCGGATCGACCACCGCGCCGAAGATGATGTTTGCGTCCTCGTGCGCGGCTTCCTGGATGATGGCCGACGCCTCGCTCACCTCGATGAGCGACAGGTCGGGGCCGCCGGTGACGTTGATGATCACGCCGCGCGCCCCCTTGACGGACGCATCTTCGAGCAACGGGCTGGAGATGGCGGCGTTGGCGGCGGCCACCGTCCGGTTCTCCCCTTCCGCCACGCCGGTGCCCATGATGGCGAGGCCCATGCCGGCCATGATGGTCTTCACGTCGGCGAAGTCGAGATTGATCATGCCGGGCACGAGGATCAGGTCCGAGATGCCCTGGATCGCCTGTCTCAGCACATCGTCTGCGGTCGCGAACGCGTCGGTCATGGCCGTCGTGCGCGCGATCGTCGCCAGCAGCCGCTCGTTGGGGATCGTGATAACGGTGTCGACGCATTCGCGCAGTTCGGACAGGCCGCGCTCGGCCTGCTTCTGGCGGCGCGCCCCTTCGAACCGGAATGGCTTGGTGACGACGGCGATCGTGAGGGCGCCAAGCTCGCTGGCGAGGCTCGCGATGACCGGCGCGGCGCCGGTCCCCGTCCCGCCGCCGAGGCCTGTGGTCACGAAGACCATGTCGGCGCCGTCGAGCGTCTCGATGATCTTGTCCGTGTCTTCGAGCGCGGCCTGCCGGCCGACGTTCGGGTCCGCGCCGGCGCCAAGCCCCTTGGTCAGCTTCGCGCCGATCTGCAGCTTCGACGGCGCGGCGTTCATCTTCAGGGCCTGCAGGTCGGTGTTGGCGACGACAAACTCGACGCCGTCGAGCCCGGCCTGCACCATCCGGTTGACGGCATTCCCCCCGCCGCCGCCGACGCCCACCACCTTGATGCGAGCCCCCATCCGTGCCTCCTCGTCCAGCTTCAAACGCAGCGCTGAAGTAGTCTCCATGTCAGAAGAACTCCTTGAAGAGCGTGCGCAGCCGGCCGGCCACGCGCCCAAATGCCCCCGCGCCCGCCGGTCGCGCCGGCTCGCCGGCGTAATTGCGGTGGGCGTACATCACCAGCCCGACCGAGGTCGCGAAGGCCGGGTTGTTCACGTGGTCCGCCAGCCCTCCCACGCCCGTCGGGTGGCCCCGCCGCAGGGGAAGGTCGAAGATCTGCTCGGCGATCTCGGCCATGCCCTCGAGCAGCGCGCCGCCGCCCGTGAGCACGATGCCGGAGTTGAGTGACTTCTCGTAGCCGGCGCGCCCGATCTCGTCCCACAACAGGTGGAAGATTTCTTCGGCGCGCGGCTGCAGGATCTCGGACAGGATGCGGCGAGCCATCAGGCGCGGCTTCCGGCCGCCGACGCTCGCGACCTCCATCGTCTCGTCCTCGGCGACCATCGACGAGAGGGCGCAGCCGCAGCGCCGCTTGATGCGCTCCGCATCGGGAATCGGCGTGCGCAGCCCGACCGCGATGTCGTTGGTGAAGTGGTCGCCCCCGATGGCGATGACGCCGGTGTGCCAGATGCTGCCGCGCTCGAAGATGGCGAAATCCGCGGTTCCGCCGCCGATGTCCACGAGCGCGACGCCGAGGTCGCGCTCGTCCTGCGTGAGGACGGACTCGGCCGCCGCGAGCTGCTCGAGCACGGTCTCGGTCACCTCCACGCCCGCGCGGTTCACGCACGCGACGATGTTCTGCGTGGACGACACGCTGCCGGTCACGACGTGGACGTTCACTTCCAGCCGCGCGCCGGTCATCCCGACGGGCGCGCCGATGCCGTCCTGCTCGTCGACGACGAAGTCCTGCGGGAGGACGTGGAGAATTTCGCGCCCGCTCGGGAGCGAGACGGCCTTTGCCGCATCGATCGCCCGTCGGACGTCTTCGCGGGTGATCTCGCGGTTCTTTCCGGCCACCGCGACGACGCCGCGGCTGTTGAAGGCTTTCACGTGGGCGCCGGAGAGCGCCAGGTAGACCGAATCGATCTCGATCCCCGCGGTCAGCTCGGCCTCGTCGATGGCGCGTTTGATCGACTCGACAGCCGCTTCCAGGTTGACGACCACGCCGCGGCGGATGCCGCGGGCGTCCGCCAGCCCCAGCCCGATGATGTCCAGCCCCCCATCATCGGTGACCTCGCCAACGATGGCGGTCACCTTGGAGGTGCCGACGTCGAGCCCAACCAGATACCGCTCTCTCCGCGCCATAGAATTGGTCCTTCGTCCCTGGTCCTGGGTCCCCGCCTCGCGCCTGCTGCCCGTTACCTGGCCTCTGGTACCTGGCCTCTGACGTCTGCCCGCGCGGGCCGCACGTACACCCGCTCATCGAATCGCAGGTCCACGTAATCGATGGTCGGCACGCGCGCGTGCAGCGCGGGCGCCAGCTCCACGTACGACTGCAGCCGTTCGGCGAACTGCGTGTCGCCGAGGTGCAGCAGCGCGGTCTCGCCATCGAGCATCACCACGGCGTCGTGCGCGTCGGTGACGTCGATCTGCGACACGCGCCGCGCCAGCGACGTGTTTGTCGAGAGCGCGCGCATCACGCGCGCCGCCAGCTCGGCGCGGGCCGCGTCGATCGACGGCTCGCCGTGCCGCGGTGGACCGGCGAGCCCGTCGATGATCGGCAGATCGAAGTCCGCGTATTGCGGCCCGAACTCGTCGATGATGGCGCCCGTGCCGTCCACGAGATACAACTGGTCGAGCAGCCGGCACAGGCCCATCGGCGACCGTTCCCGGACGGTGATCTCGATCGTGCCCGGCAGCACCCGCCGCAACGCCGCGTCGGCCACCCACGGAGAGTCCACCAGGCGCCCGCGGTAACCGGACAGGTTCGCCGTCAGCACGCTTTCGTTCCGCAGGCCGGGCACGAGCGCGAGCACCTCGCCGGTGGACAACCGCGCGTTGCCGCGCACCGTGACGCGCGTGACGCGGAACAGCCCGGCGCCCGTCACGAGAGCCATGGCCTGGTAGCCGCCGTACGCCACGAGCATCGCCGCCAGCGCGCCGCGCAGCACCGGCCACCGCAGCAGGCGTGTCACGCCGCGCCGCTGCGACGGCCGCACGCTCGGGCGGCGGAACCGCTTGTCGGCAGGTGCGGCAACGCTCACCGTTCCAGCTCCTGCAGGATGCGCGGCCCAACCGTGCCAATCGATCCCGCGCCAAGCGTCAGGACGACGTCGCCGTCGCGCGCGAGCGCCGCGACGCGCGCGGGCAGCTCCTCGAGCGCGGGGACGACGTGCAATCGCGCGCTGGCGCCGCGCCGCATGGCGCTGGCGAGCGCGTCGATCGTGACGTCCGGAATCGGCGGCTCGCCGGCGGAGTAGATGTCGGTCAGCACGACCTCTTCGGCCCCTGCGAACGCCGGCCCGAACTCCGCCATCAGTTGCTGCGTCCGCGAATAGCGGTGCGGCTGGAACACGGCCACGATTCGTCGCCGCAATGTGCGGGCCGCCGCGATGACCGCGGCAATCTCCGTCGGGTGGTGCCCGTAGTCGTCCACGACCAGCACCCCGCGCGCTTCGCCAAGCTTCTGGAAGCGACGCTCGGCTCCGTGGAACTCCGCAAGCGCGCTCGCAATGCGGTCGAACGGGACCTTGACCTCGAGCCCCACGGCCACCGCCGCCAGCGCGTTCAGGATGTTGTGACGCCCCGGCACCGATAAGGTCAGGTCCCCCAGCGCCTCGCGCGAGCCGCCCCGGCGCAGCCACACGCGGCTGACGGAGGCAAACGGCGACAGCACGGCGTCGCTCGCGGTCATGTCCGCGTCGGTATTCAGCGCGTAGGTCACGAGCGGCCGGCTGATCGCCGGCAGGATGGCGGCGAGCGCGCGGTCATCCGCGCAGGCCACGACGAGGCCGTCGAACGGCACGTTGTTCGCGAACTCCGCGAACGCCCGCTGGATCTCCTCGAACGTGCCGTACGTCTCCATGTGCTCCCGGTCCAGGTTCGTGATGACCGCGATCGAGGGAGACAGGCGCAGGAACGACCTGTCGCTCTCGTCGGCTTCCGCCACGATGTACGCGCCGCGCCCGAGCTTCGCGTTGCTGCCGAAGGCGCTGAGGCGGCCGCCAATCACCGCGGTCGGGTCCATGCCTGCGCGCTCGAGCACCAGCGCAATCATCGAGGTCGTCGTCGTCTTGCCGTGCGCCCCCGCGACGGCGATGCCGCGCTGCAGCCGCATCAGCTCGGCGAGCATCTCGGCGCGCGGGATCACGGGGATGCCGCGCACGCGCGCGGCCGCCACCTCCGGGTTGTCCGGCGCGATGGCGGAGGAGGTCACCACGACGTCGGCCGCGCCCACCTGGTGCGCGGCGTGCCCCACCTGCACCGTCACGCCGAGCCTGGCGAGGCGGTCGGTGATCTCCGAGCGTTTCGCGTCCGAGCCGCTGACCTCGTAGCCGAGGTTCACGAGCAGCTCCGCGATCCCGCTCATCCCGATGCCACCGATGCCGACGAAGTGAATGCGCTTCGTCTGGCCTAACATCTGAGCGTGCCGGGAGTCTCGAGCTCGCTGCGGGCGATCCCCATGGCCTCAGCGCCCCCCGCCCGCGAGAGCCAGCGCCTTTTGCGCGATCTTTCGCGCGGCCTCCGGTTTCGCGAACTGCCGTGCCGCGGCGGCGATCCGCGCCCGCCGCGGCTCATCGTCAACGAGCGCGAGCAGGCGGCGGGCCAGGATGGCCCCCGTCAGCCCGCGCTCGTCGATCACTTCCGCCGCGCCTGCCTCCGCGAGCACCCGCGCGTTCTTCCGCTGGTGGTCGTCGGTCGCGGTCGGAAGCGGTATCAGGATCGCCGGACGTCCGGCTGCCGTCAGTTCCGCGAGCGTGGTCGCGCCCGCGCGGCAGACGACGAGGTCCGCGTCCGTCATCTCCCGTTCCATTTCGAAGATGAAAGGCTCCACGCGCGCCGTGACGCCGGCCCGCCGGTACCCATCCCGGACGAATTCCAGATCCCGTTCTCCTGTCTGATGCGTGATCGATAGGCGGCGAGCATGAGCTGCCAGCTCGGCCGCCGCCTCCACCATCGCGACGTTGATCGCGTGCGCGCCCTGGGAGCCGCCAAAGATCAGGACCCTCGCTTCCGCACCGTGGTCACCGCGTCGCGCGCCGGCCGGTGCGGAATCCGCGGCGCGCGCGACGAACTCGGGACGGACGGGATTGCCACTGACGAACCCGCGCGCGCCGAAGTACGGCAGCGTCGCGTCATACGTGACCGCCGCGGCGCGGACCACCCGCGCGAGGAGGCGATTGGTCATCCCGGGCACGGCGTTCTGCTCGAGCACCATCGTCGGGATGCCGCGGGCGGCCGCGAGCGCCACGACCGGGCCCGAGCTGTAGCCACCGACACCGATCACCACGTCCGGACGGCGGGCGGAAAGGACGCGCCAGGCGTCCCACGCGCTGGCAGGCAGGAGCGAGACACCCCGGGCCAGCGCCGCGATCGACTTGCCTTTCAGCCCCGCGCTCCTGATCACGTCCAGCTGAAATCCTTCCTTCGGCACGGCACGCGTCTCGATGCCGCGCGCGGTGCCCACGAAAGCGATGTCCGCATCCGGCTCGCGCGCGAGAATCTCGCGCGCCACGGCGATTCCCGGAAACAGATGCCCGCCGGTGCCGCCGCCGGCGAACAGAACCCGCACCCGCCTGCCGCTCACGCATCCGCCGGCGGCATCGACGCATGCTGCGAGACGTTCACGAGCATGCCCATGCCGACGAGACTGATCAGCAGCGACGACCCGCCGGCGCTCACCAGCGGCAGCGGGATCCCCTTGGTCGGCATCAGGCCAAGCACGACGCTCATGTTGATGAAGGCCTGGATGGCGACCATCATCGTGAGCCCGAGCGCCAGGAACGCGCCGAAGCGATCGGGGGCGCGAAGCGCCGTCCGCAGCCCGCGCCACGTGATGATGCAGAAGCAGACGAGGATCGCCGTCGCGCCGATCAGACCCAGCTCCTCCGAGATCACCGCGTAGATGAAGTCGGTGTGGGGCTCCGGGAGGTAGAACAGCTTCTGCACCCCGCCCATCAGCCCGCGCCCGAACAGCCCGCCGGTGCCCACCGCGATCAGCGACTGGATCACCTGGAAGCCGTCGCCGAGCGGATCGTCCCAGGGATTCAGGAAGGAGAGCAGCCGCCGGCGCCGGTACTCGGCGCTCCACAGGATCAATGCCGCGGTCGGCAGCCCCACGAGCGCGAGGCCGAACAGGTACCGATACGGGAGCCCTGCCGCGAAGATCATCACCGCGACGATGCCCACGAGCGATACCGCCGTGCCGAAATCGGGCTGCAGCAGGATCAGCCCGGTGACCGCCGTCACCGCGATGCCAATCGGCAGCAGCGAATAGGAAATCTCCTCGACGCGATCCATCCGGCGTTCGAGGATCGCGGCCGTGAAGAGCACGATCGCGATCTTGGCGAGCTCCGACGGCTGCACGCCGATGCCGCCCACGCCGAACCAGCGGCGCGTGCCGTTGATCTCGCGGCTGAACAACACCGCCACGAGCGCCATGCCGACCACCACGAGCATCGACCAGATCACGACAGGCTGCTTGTAGTTGTGATAGTCGATGCGCATCACCACGAAGAACAGGAACAGCCCCAGCACCGCCCACGTGAGCTGCTTGGCCAGGAACAGATAGGGCTGGTGATAGCGATCCATCGCCAGGACGGCGGACGCGCTGTACACCATGACGACGCTCGCGCAGACGAGCAGCAGCGTGGCGAGAAAGAGCAGCTTGTCGGTTTTCAGTTTTCGCGCCATACTGCACGGCTCTAAAGGCCGCTGCCGCAGCGGCCGAGAATACGGGCGGCATCGTCAGCTCCCGTGAGCGGTCAGCAGTCACCAGCGAGCCTCGGATAGAGACACCAGCCTCGCAGGCCGGGGCAGCCTGCGCTCCCAGCGGCCAGTTCCCTATCGCTGGGGCCCCCTGATGACTGCTCACCGCTCACGGATTGATCTCACGGACGGCCGGCTGCGGCCTGCGCCACGGTCAGCCCGACCCGCGAGTAGCCGCCGGTCCGGAGGCCGGCGGCTAAACCCCTTCGATCTCCTTCTTCAACGCCGCCACTTCCGCTTTGAACGCCCGGCCGCGCTCCGCGTAATCGCGGAACATGTCGAAGCTCGCGCACGCCGGGGCCAGCAGCACCGTTCCGGGCGCGGATGCGGCGCTGTAGGCGGCGCGCACGGCATCGTGAAAAGTGTCGACCTCTCGCACGGCCACCGCCCCTTCGAGCGCGCCTGTCACGAGCCCACGGGCCTCGCCCATGGCGATCACCGCGGCGGCACGCGCCGCCAGCGGCTCGCGCAAATCGGCGAAATCGCCGCCTTTGAACCGGCCGCCGAGAATCACGACGAGTCCGGCATCGAAGCTCTCGATCGCGCGCCGCGCCGCCTCGATGTTGGTCGCCTTCGAGTCGTTGACGAACCGAATCCCGCGCACCTCGCCGGCCGGTTCGAGCGCGTGCTCCAGGCCGGTGAACCCCTCGACGGCGCGCGTCATGGCCGCGGGTGCGACTCCGGCAATCGAGGCCACCCCCGCCGCCGCCGCGACATCCGCGAGGAGGTGCCGGCCGATCAGCTTCACGGACGACAGCGGCACGAGCGTTTCATCCCGCCCCCGCGATCGCCTGACGATCGCGGTTGACGTCGTCGCAATCCCTTCGTCGAGCGTGGCACCGCCGAAAAACAGGCGGCGCGCGCGGCCGCCGCGCGCCAGCTCCAGGACCTGGGGATCGTCGGCGTTGATGACCGCCCAGTCGCCCGGTTCCTGGTTGGCGAAGATTCGCGCCTTCGCACCGGCATACTCCTCAACGGACGCATGGCGGTCGAGGTGATCGCGCGAAAAGTTCAGCAGCACCGCCACCCACGGGTGAAACGTCCCGGTGCCCTCCAGCTGAAAGCTGCTGACTTCAACCACGTGCAGCGTGTCCGGCGTCGAGTCTTCGACCTGCGCGCTGAGCGCAAGGCCGATGTTCCCGCCGACGGGCGCGCGCATGCCCCCTTCCGCGAGCATGCGTCCGATGAGTGTCGTCGTCGTCGACTTCCCCTTCGTGCCGGTGACCGCGATGATTCGTCCTTTCAGCCAGCGTGAGGCGAGCTCCACCTCACCGATGACCGGGATGTTCCTGGCGCGCGCGACGTCAATCGCCGCCTGGCGCGACGGGACACCGGGGCTGAGCACCACGAGGTCGGCACGAGCGAGCGTGTCCGCACCGTGGCCCCCCAGCTCGAGATCGACTCCCGCCGCCACCAGCGCCTCCGCCCCCTCGACCTGCGGTTTCACGTCGGTGAGCGTCACGCGTGCGCCTCGCTTCGCCAGCAGGTGCGCCGCGGCCAACCCGCTTCGCGCCGCGCCGACGACCACCACCCGCTGCCCCGCCACGCTGAAGTTCGCCACGCCATCACCTGAGCTTCAGCGTTGTCAGGCTGAACAACGCGCAGAGGATCGCGAGGATCAGAAAGCGGGTGATGACCTTGGGCTCGCTCCACCCGATCAACTCGAAGTGATGGTGGAGCGGGGCCATGCGGAACACGCGCTGCCCGGTCAGCTTGAACGAGGCGACCTGAATCACGACCGACGCGGCTTCGGCCACGAACACCCCGCCGACAATGATGAGGAGCAGTTCCTGCTTGATCAGGATGGCGACGGTCCCGAGCGCGCCGCCAAGCGCCAGCGACCCGACGTCTCCCATGAAGATTTCGGCGGGGTACGAGTTGTACCAGAGGAACCCGAGGCTCGCGCCGACGAGCGAGCCGCAGAAGATCGTCAGCTCGCCCGCGAGCGGCGTCAGCCGCAGCAACTGCAGGTACTCCGCGAAAATCCGATGCCCGCTGATGTAGGCGAGCGCGGTGAGCGCCGCGGCGGCGACGGCGAAAATGCTGATCGCCAGCCCGTCCAGACCGTCGGTGAGGTTCAC
Organism: Acidobacteriota bacterium; assembly: GCA_016184105.1. NCBI lineage: Bacteria > Pseudomonadati > Acidobacteriota > Acidobacteriota bacterium. Next base: position 80,580 of record JACPDI010000013.1, on the reverse strand, counting down.
GGCATTCGACCAGCTCACGAGCACCAGCACCGCAAACGCGACGTAGAACACTCCCAGGTCGGGGATCAGGCGCTTGAAGAACGGGAAGATCAGGCGCGTGTTGTAGAGCGGCGGCTGCGTGTTGGACAGCCAGAGCACCGCCAGGCCAACAAGCAGCGCGACGACGACCTGCCCGCCCATCTTGTCGCGCGGGCGCAACCCGTGATGGGAGCGCCGCGTCACCTTCAAGTAGTCGTCGAGAAACCCGACGCCGCCGAACGCCGCGGTTGCGAGCACGGCGATCCAGATGTACGGGTTCGTCAGATCGGCCCAGAGCAGCGTGGGGATCAGCGCCGCCGCGAGGATCAACAGCCCCCCCATGGTGGGTGTGCCCGCCTTCGTGCGGTGCGTCGCGGGGCCGTCGTGGCGGACGACCTGCCCAATCTGGAACTCGCGGAGGCGCCGGATCAGCCAGGGGCCGAGTAAGAGGCTGATGGCGAGCGCCGTGACGCTCGCCGCCGCCGTGCGGAACGTGATGTACCGCGTCACGTTCAGCGCCGAGATCGACGTGTGCAGCGGGTACAGGAGGTGGTAGAGCATTACGCCGCCGCCTCCTTCATGCGCGCCACCACGCGGTCCGTGCCGATTCCGCGGGAGCCCTTCACGAGGACGAGATCGCCCGGGCGGACGCGCGCGAGCGCGGCTTCCGCGGCCTCGGTGCTGTTCGGCACGTGGAGCACGCCTTCCTGCGGCACGCCCGACCGCGAGGCCGCGCGCGCCAGGGCGGCAGCCGGCTCGCCGCCGACCGCAATCAGCCACGCCAGGCCTGCTCGTCCGGCCGATTCGCCGCAGCGTTCGTGGAGCCCGGCCGCCAGGTCGCCAAGCTCCAGCATCTCGCCGAGCACCGCCGCCCTGCGGGAGTACCCGGTGCTCCGCGCGACGACATCCAGCGCGCGCTGGAGCGCGGACGGGCTCGAGTTGTACGAGTCGTCGATGAGCGTCACGCCGCTGGCCAGGCGGATCACTTCGCCGCGGTGGTACGCGGGTCGAAGAGAGGCCGTGCGACTTGCCACCTCGTCCAGCCCGATGCCGAAGTGCAGGGCGACCGCCGTGGCTGCCAGCACGTTGTACAGATTCCCGCGGCCGAGCAGCGGTGTGCTCAGTGTCCGCTCGCCGTGCGGCATCACGACGCGCGCGCGCGAGCCGTCCACGCCACGATCCTCCACCTGCCCGGCTTTCACGTCTGCCGGACGATCGATCCCGAACGTGATCGTGCTCCCCGGGAAGCGCCGCACCCGCTGCATGACGCGCGCATCGTCTGCGTTGGCCACCACGATGTCGCCGGGGGCGGCCAACTCGAGAACCTCCGCCTTCGCGTCGGCGATCGCGTCGGGCGTGCCGAAGAACCCCAGGTGCGCGTCGCCCACGTTGGTCCACACGCGAACGTCCGGGCGCGCGATGTCGACGAGCGTGCGGATCTCGCCCGGATGGTTCATGCCAAGCTCCACGACGGCGACGTCCGGCGCGTGCCTGAGCTCGAGAAGGGACAGCGGCAGCCCGATATGGTTGTTCAGGTTCCCCGTGTTGCGAAACACCTGGTACCGGGCGCCGAGGAACTCCGCCGCGATCTCTTTCGTGGTCGTCTTCCCCGCGCTGCCGGTCACGGCCACGACCCGGGTTCCGGACGAACGGCGCACCGCCGCAGCCAGGGTCTGCAGGGCGCGAAGCGTGTCGTGCACCGCAATCGCGACACCCGCCGTGTCTGCCGGCCACGTGAAGCCGCGGTCCGCGATGACGCCGGACGCCCCTTTCGCGAGCGCCTCGCGGATGAACGCGTTGCCGTCGAATCGCTCGCCACGCAGCGCGATGAACAGATCGCCGGGCGCGAGCGTCCGCGTATCGATCGAGAACCCGTCGATCGCCTGGCGCGGATCGCCCGCGACGAGCGTCCCGTCGCAGGCCTGCGCGATCCACTGCGCGTTCAGTCGCATGTGCTCGCGGCGCGTCATGAGGAGACCCGGCTCCCGGCGCGCCGGCGCGCCAGCGCGCCGCGCGCCACTTCGACGTCGTCGAACGGCAGCACGCGCGTGCCGACCGTCTGGGTGCGCTCGTGCCCCTTGCCGGCGATCAGGACGAGGTCGCCGGCGCGCGCGTCCTTCACCGCCCGGTCGATGGCCGCGCGGCGATCGACAATCGTGAGCACCTGGGGTCGCTTCGCGGTGCTCTTCTGACTCCCTGCCGGGATGCCCCGCTGGATCTCGTCGATGATGCGGTCCGGGTCTTCGCTCCGTGGGTTGTCGGAGGTGAGGATGACGACATCGCTCAGTCGAGCGGCGACGGCGCCCATGAGCGGCCGTTTCGTTCGATCGCGATCGCCCCCGCACCCGAAGACGGTGATCACCCGGGCCGCAGCGAGCGGCCGCGCGGTCTCGAGCAGGTTGCGCAGCGCATCGTCCGTGTGGGCGTAGTCGATCACGACGCGGACGTCGTCGCCTTCGCCCGAGACAACCTGGAACCTGCCGGGCACGTGCTCCAGGGCCTCGACGCCGCGTTCGAGCGCGTCGAACGGCAGGTCGAGCGCCACGCTGACGGCCACGGCGGACAGGATGTTGTAGACGTTCGGGCGGCCGACGAGCCTGGAGCGGACCCGCAGCAACCCGCGCGGCGTGCGGATCTCGAATGCCAGGCCCTCGATGGACATGTCAATCGGGCCGGGCGTGACGTCCGCGGGGCGGTCGACGGCATACGTGACCGGGCGTGGCGAAACCTCGACGAGCGCCGCCGCGCGCGCATCGTCTGCGTTGATCGAGGCGACGCTGCCCGGTGGCAGCATCTCGAAGAGCCGCCGCTTCGCCTCGAAATACGCGTCCATGTTTTCGTGAAAGTCGAGGTGGTCGCGCGTCAGGTTCGTGAAGATCGCGGCGGCGAAGCGCATCGCGTCCACCCGCCTGAGGGCGAGCGCGTGCGAGGAGACCTCCATCGCGCAGGCGCCGCTGCCGGCGTTGACCATTTCGCGCAGCATCGCCTGGATGTCGGGAGCTTCGGGCGTCGTATGCGGCGCGGCGCGCTCCTCTCCCGCGACGCTGTACCCGACCGTCCCGATACGCCCGCATTTCACGCCGGCGGCTTCGAAGATGGACTGGAGCAGGTACGACGTCGTCGTCTTGCCGTTGGTGCCGGTGATGCCGACCACCTGCATCGCCTCGCTCGGGCGATCGAAGAACGCCGCCGCAAGCTCTGCGATCGCCTGGCGCGCGTCCGCGACGACGATCCACGCGACGGGCAGGTCCGGATTCGGCGTTTCGGCAATCACGGCCATCGCCCCGCGGGCCACGGCCTGGGGGGCGAACGACGCGCCGTCGGCACGCTCGCCGCGCATCGCGATGAACACGGACGCCGGCTGAGCACGACGCGAGTCGTACCCGATCGCGCTCACCTCGCGCCGGGCGAGCGCGCGGTCGATCGTGCCGGCGGCAACGCGCGTCGATGCGGCGGCCTGGAGCAGCACGCCCAACGTCACGGCGTGGCTCCTTCCCGTCCCAGCACGATTTCGCACGGGGTGCCGCGCTCGACGGCCGTCCCGGGCAGCGGGGACTGTTCAACCACGAGCCCGCGCCCGCGAAGATGCGTCGCCAGCCCGAGCTTCGCCGCCATGCGCAGGGCTTCGCGCCCGCTCAGCCCGCGGAGGTCCGGCATGAGCCCGTCGCGCGCAACCTGGACGCCGGCGTCAAGGACGGCGGCGGCACGCGTGGGCACCGGCACGTCGCGGCTGTCGCCCGCGTTGCGCGCGACGAGCACTGGAGGAACCGGGTTGACGGTCGGGGGCACGCCGAGGTGCCGCAACGCGGCTTCGGCGACGCGCTTGAACACCGGCGCGGCGACCACGCCGCCGTAGTAACCCTTCGAGCGCGGCGAGTCGATCACGACCAGGATCGTCAGAGCAGGACGACGCGAGGGCACGAAGCCGATGAACGACGCGTGGTACTCGCTCTTCGAGTACCGTCCGCCGACGAGCTTGGCCGCCGTGCCGGTCTTGCCCGCTACCTGATAGGACTCGAGCTTCGCCGCCCGGGCCGTCCCGCGCTCGACGACGTCCTCGAGAATGGCCGTCAGCTCGGCCGCCGTGTTCGCAGAAATGGTCCGCCGGAGCGCCTTTCGCGGAGTTTCGGTGCGACGGCCGTTGCGGACCACGGCACGAACGATGTGCGGCTCCATGAGCTCGCCGCCATTGGCGACCGAGCTGACCGCGGTGGCCATCTGCAGCGGCGTGACGCCGATCTGGTAGCCCATCGAGACCGACGCCAGCGCGCTGTCGTTCAGCTCCCCCGCGTTCCACACGATCCCCTGCGATTCGCCGCGCAGCTCGGGCGACAGCGTCTGGCCGAACCCGAAGCGATGCACGTACCGGTTCAGGCGCTCGGGTCCGAGCTTGAGGCCAATCTTGATCGCGCCGACGTTGCTCGACTTCACGAGCACGTCGGTGAACGACAGGATCCCGTAGTCGTGCGTGTCGTGGATGACGCGCGCACCGAACGCGATCCGGCCGCCGGTGACGTTGATCAGATCCTCGGGATCGACCACCGATTCCTCGAACGCCGCCGACGCCGTGACGATCTTGAAGGTCGACCCCGGCTCGTAGATCTCCTGGATCGCCCGGTTCCGCGTGTGAGAGCGCTGGTAACGCCAGAACGTGTTGGGGTTGAACGTCGGGTAGTTCGCCAGCGCGAGGATCTCGCCCGAGTTCGGCTCCATGATGACGATGGTGCCGCCCGTCGCGCGGTTCTCCGCGACGGTCGCGCGCAGCTCACGCTCGGCGATGTACTGGAGGTACTCGTCGATCGTCAGCTCGATGTCGGCGCCGGCGGTGGCCGGGCGTTCGACCCGGCTGAACACGGTGTGGCGGCGCGCATCGGCCTGGATCAGGATCCGGCCGGCACGCCCGCGAATCTGCGAATCGAAGGCGGACTCGATCCCCGCCAGCCCGACGTTCTCAACGCCCGCGTAGCCGATGACGTGCGCGGCGAGCTCCTTCTTCGGGTAGTAGCGGCGGTTCTCCTTGAGGAACCCGATGCCGTCGAGCTTGAGCGAGGCGATGCGCCGGGCCTCGTCCGGTGAGAGCTGCCGGCGAACGAAGGCGAACGCCTTCTGGCGCCGCAAGCGCTCCTCAATGCGCTGCCGCTCCCGGCTGTCGCAGTCGTCAAACGCGCCGCACAGCGTCGCGGCGGTCCGCGCGGGATCCTTCACTTCCGTGGGAACGGCGTACACCGACTCGGCGTCGACGCTGTAGGCGAGCACGTGGCCGTTGCGATCGAGGATCTCGCCCCGCTTGGCCACGGCGTCGACCGTCCGCATCTGCTGGCGCTCGGCGCGGGCCGTGAGATCCGAGTGCTGAATGACCTGGAGCCACACGAGGCGCGCCTGGATCCCCGCGCCCCACGCCGCAAACAGGAGTGCCGTGACGACGAGCCGCTTCTGGACGACGGCGCGCCAGCCGGGAGGGGTCGCCGCCCCGTCGCGGCGGCGCGCGGCGCGCGCAGGCCGTCCGCGACCGCGCGCACGCGCGATCAGCGTCGACAGCCGTACCCCCCGCCGATCGGCCAACGAACGCTCCTTTACCGCGACGCGACGACCGCCTTGTCAGGCGGGGCCGGCGGCGTGACCTTCTCGATGACGATGGCGTCGCCCGCCGCGGGCGCCACCATGTGCAGCTTCTCTGTCGCGATCCGCTCGATCCGCGCGGGCGACTTCAGCGTCTCGATCTCGAGGCGCAGGTGACGGTTGATCTCTTCCTCGGCCGCGCGCTCCCGCTGCAGCCGTTCGATCTGGTAGCCATGGCTGATCAACTCGAAGTGCTGCCACGCCGAGAAGAGCAGGACGCCCACGAGGAACGCGCCGACCGCGAGCGAGCGCCACAGCTCGCGCTGCCGCGCCTCGTCCACCTCCCGGACGATGGGGTTGTTGCGGATGTCCTTCTTGATGGCGTATTCGAAATCAACCGCGCTCATGACAGCTTCTCGGCCGCGCGCAGCTTGGCGCTGCGCGCGCGCGGATTGCGGTCGGCCTCCGCGTCCGAAGGGCCGATCGGCTTGCGCGAGAGCAGGCGCACGGCACCGTCCCGCTCCAGCTCACGCATCGTGTGCTTGATCACCCGATCCTCCAGGGAGTGAAAGCTGATGACCGCGGCGCGCCCCCCGCGCGCCAGCACGCCGACCGCTGCCCGGACGAACCCGTCGAGCCCGTCCAGCTCGCGGTTGACCCAGATGCGCAGCGCCTGGAAGGTGCGCGTCGCCGGGTCGATCCGCTGATACCCCCGGTGCGGCACCGCGCGCCGCACCACTTCGGCCAGCTCGCCCGTCGTCTCGATCCGCCGCGCCTTGATCGCGCGGGCGATGCGGCGCGAGTGGCGTTCTTCCCCGAACCGGAAAATCACATTGGCGAGATCCTCCTCGCCGGTCTCGCGCAACAGCTCGGCGGCCGTCGGACCCGAGGAGCGGTCCATCCGCATGTCGAGCGGCTCGTCGCGCCGGAAACTGAACCCGCGTCCTTCCGCCTCCAGCTGCATCGACGACACGCCGAGGTCGGCGAGAATCCCCGTCACGTGCTCGATGCCACGCGCGGCGAGCGCCGAGGGCAGCTCGCGGTAGTCGGCGTGGGCCAGCGTGACGCGGTCCCCGAAGGGCTCGAGCCGTTGTGCGGCAATGGCCAGCGCGTCCGCGTCGCGATCGAAGCCGACGAGCCGGGCGGCGCCTCCGTCGAGCAAGGCCCGCGCGTGTCCTCCCAGGCCGACCGTGCAATCGACGAACGTGCCGCCGCGTGCCGGTTCGAGCGCCACGAGCACTTCGGCCAGTAGGACCGGCTCGTGCACGTAATCTGTGGGTGCCACGAATTTTTCCCGGAGATGGGATTAATTTGTGGCAGCCACAAGACCGGTCATATTCCGAACTCCGACAGCGCCCGCGCGTCGTCGTCGGTGAACGGCTCGCGCTGCAGCTTCGCGAGGAACCGGTCGTGGTTCCAGATCTCGAGGTAGTTGTACTGGCCGAACACGTCCACCTCGCCGCTCATGCCTGCCGAGTCGCGCAGCCGCGGGTGGATGATGACCCGCCCCTGCGTGTCGAACTCCGCGGCCTGGCCGTAGTAGTTCACGCGATCGAAAAATCTTGCCCGCGCCGGATGCGTCGAGGGCACCTTCGCGAGCTTGGCCTCGATGTCGAGCCAGACCGGCATCGGATAAATCCGAACCGACTCGCCCGAGAGGCTGGTGACGTAGAGGTTCGAGCCGTGCTGTTCCTGGACGAGTACCCGGAAGGTGGTAGGCACCTTCAATCGACCCTTGTCGTCGATTTTGGCCGAGTAGTTCCCCCGCAGCACGCCAGTTACTCCACTTCAGTCCACAAAAGTCCACGCCGATGTTAGGGAATACCCCCGGTAATGTCAACGCCAAACTGCACAGCCTCAGTGGGTTACGCCTAACTTTCGCCTGCCGATAAGTGTGACAGTCACACTTATCCGGCCAAGAAGTGTGACTGTCCCCCTTCCGAAGTGTGACTGTCACACTTTTGGGCTACGATCGGGGTTTCTCATGCTCCGCGCAGGCCTCATAGGTTTCCCGTCTTCCGGCAAGACCACCCTGTTCCAACTGATGACGTCGGCGAGGGAGGCCCCGAAGGCCTCGGCCAAAGCCGACGCCAACGTGGGTGTATCCCGGGTGCCCGACGAGCGGCTGGACCGTCTCACGGCGCTGTTCAACCCGAAGAAGCACGTGCCCGCCACGGTGGAATTCGCCGACATCGCGCACGGCGCCGCCCGAGGCGGGAGCGCGGCGCAGGCTTTGCTCGACGTCGCGCCTTACCGCAACGCCGACGCGCTGCTGCACGTCGTCCGCGGGTTCCGCGACGAGTCGGTGCCGCATTCCAAGCAAACGATCGACCCCGCGCGCGACGCGCGCGAGATGGAAGAAGAACTGATTCTCGCGGACCTCGGCGTCGTCGAGCGGCGGCTCGAGCGCCTCGAGCGCGATCTCAGGAAGCAGAACCTCCCGGAACTCAAGCGAGAGCAGGACGTGCTCCAGCGCTGCCGCGCGCGGCTCGACGAGGGGCGCGCGCTGCGCGGCCTGGAGCTGGAGCCCGAAGACGCTCGCCGTCTCCGAGGGTTCCAGCTGCTGTCGGCGAAGCCTGTGCTCCTGGTGCTGAACGTGGATGAAGCCGACCTCTCGCACGCCGACGAGGCGATCCACGACGCCGGCTTCGACCAGATTCTCGCGTCGGGCGCCGCGCGCGCCGTCCCCGCGTGTGCGAAGATCGAGCTTGAAATCGCGCAGCTCGAACCCGCCGACGCGGCTGCGTTCATGGCGGATCTGGGGCTGAAGGAATCGGGGCTGGATCGCGTCATCCGGGCCAGCTACGATCTGCTGGGATACATCTCGTTCTTCACGGTGGGCGAAGACGAGTGCCGCGCGTGGTCGATCCCGCGCGGAACCTCGGCGCAGCTCGCCGCCGGCGAGATCCACAGCGACCTCGCGCGCGGCTTCATCCGCGCGGAGGTCGTGCCGTATGATGCGCTGCTCTCGCGTGGATCGCTTGCCGCCTGCAAGGAACACGCGGAACTGCGCCTCGAAGGCAAGGAATACGTAGTGCAGGACGGCGACGTGATCAACTTCCGCCACGCAACCTAACGATGGCCGACGCAGCTTCGGTTTCGGTGCTGATTCCCGCCTACAACGAAGCGGCGGCGATCGGCGACGTCGTCGCGCGCGTTCGCGCCGCCGCCCCCTGGCACGAGATCATCGTCGTGGACGACGGGTCCACGGACGCCACGGCCGAGCGCGCGCGCGAGGCCGGCGCGACCGTCGTCCGGCACCCCTACAACAAGGGAAACGGCGCGGCGGTGAAGACCGCGATCCGCCAGGCGCGCAGCGACTACGTGCTGATCCTCGATGCCGACGGCCAGCACCAGCCCGAGGACACGCGCCGCCTCACCGCACCGCTTGGCGAGTACGACCTGGTGATTGGCGCGCGCTCGGGCGCGACGCAGGCCACGCTGGCGCGGCGGTCCGGCAACGCCATGCTCAACTGGCTCGCCGGGTATCTCACCGGACGACCGATCCCGGATCTCACGTCCGGCTTCCGCGCCGCGCGGCTCGCGCGCCTGCGCGAATTCATTCACCTGCTGCCCAACGGCTTCTCCACCCCGACCACGACGACGCTGGCGTTCCTGAAAGCCGGGTACAACGTCCTGTTCGTGAACATCGACGCGAGGCCGCGGGTGGGCACGTCGAAGATCAAGTTCGCGCGAGACGGCTTCCGCTTCTACATCATCCTGCTGCGCGTCGTCACGCTGTTCAGCCCCCTGCGGATTTTCCTCCCGGTGAGCATCGCGGCGTTCCTCCTCGGCGCGTTGTACGCCGTCTGGACGGTCGTGACGCAGAGCCACGTCACGAACTCGTCGGTCCTGCTGATCCTGTTCTCGGCCGTCGTGTTTCTCGTCGGTCTTGTGTCCGAACAGATCGCGGCGCTCAGGTTCGAGGGGCACCAGTGAACGCGCTCGTCATCATTCCCACCTACAACGAGCGCGAGAACCTGCCGGAGATCGTGCCGCTCGTCCTGCAGCACGACGTCCGGTTGCTCGTCGTGGACGACGGCTCACCGGATGGGACCGGGGATGTGGCCGAGCAGCTCGCACGGACGTACCCCGGCCGGATGTCCGTGCTGCATCGCACGGGCAAGCGCGGGCTGGGCCGGTCGTACGTGGACGGTTTTCGCCGGGCCCTCGAGATGGGGGTGGACGTCGCCGTGCAGATGGATGCGGACCTGTCGCACGACCCGGTGTACCTGCCAAAGGTGCTCGCCGGGGCGGAGCGGTTCGACATCACGATCGGCTCGCGTTACGTGAACGGCATCAGCGTAGTCAACTGGCCGCTGAAGCGTCTGATCCTCAGCACCACGGGCAACAACTACGTGCGCGCGGTCACCGGAATGGCGACACACGACTGCACGGGCGGCTTCCGCGCGTGGACGCGCAAGGCGCTTTCCGCCCTTCCGCTCGATCGCATCGTCTCGGACGGCTACTCGTTCCAGGTGGAGACGCTGTACGAGGCGATGCGCGCCGGCTGCACGGTTGGCGAGGTGCCGATCGTGTTTGTCGAGCGACGGGAGGGAGAGTCGAAGCTCTCGAAGGGGGTCGTCTTCGAGTCGCTGCTGATGCCGTGGCGGCTGCGCCTTCGCAGCTTGTCACGCAAATAGCTGACGTGCTAAGGTTTTCCGTTCCCTGAGGCATGGTCGATTCTGGTGTGCAGAAGCCGGCTGGCCTGACCGTCTTCTTCCCTGCCTACAACGACGGCGGCACGATCGCGAGCCTCGTGATCATGGCGGTGCAGGCGGCGCGTCAGCTCACGTCCGACTTCGAAGTCATCGTCGTCAATGACGGCAGCGCCGACGCGACGCCGCGCGTTCTCGCGGAGCTGGCGCGCCTCTATCCGCAGGTTCGGGTCGTGACGCACGAGCGCAACCGCGGGTACGGCGGCGCGCTGCGGAGCGGCTTCGCGGCCGCGCGGAAAGATGTCGTCTTCTACACCGACGGCGATGCGCAATACGACCCGTCGGAGATGGCGCTGCTGTGGCGGCGCTTCGCGCCCGACGTGGACATGGTCAACGGGTACAAGATCAGCCGCTCCGATCCCTGGCACCGCGTGGTCATCGGCCGCCTGTACCACCACGCGGTGAAGCTGCTCTTCGGGCTCCGCATGCGCGACGTGGACTGCGACTTCCGCATGATGCGCAGGAGCATCTTCGATCGCGTGCAGCTCGAGAAGGACAGCGGCGTCATCTGCCTGGAGATGATGAAGAAGATCCAGGACGCGGGGTACCGCATCGCGGAGGTGCCGGTACACCACTACCATCGCGCGTACGGCCGCTCGCAGTTCTTCAACTTCAGGCGCGTCTTCAGGACGGGCGTGGACGTGCTGAAGCTGTGGTTCGCGCTCGTGGTCAGGCGCGAGCACCAGCCCAACGGCGCGCGCGCCGACGCGCGGGCAGGGCAATGAGCGACCATCGCGCCTTCTACCGCGGCCGGCCGGTGATGATTACCGGCGGCCTCGGGTTCATCGGGAGCAATCTGGCCCGCGCGCTGGTCGGCCTGGGCGCGGACGTGCTCCTCGTCGATTCGCTCATTCCCGACTACGGCGGCAATCTCTTCAACATCGACGGCATCGCGGAGCGCGTGCGCGTCAACGTCGCAGACATCCGCCAGCAGTCCACGATGGACTACCTGGTGCGCGGCTGCGATGTAATCTTCAACCTTGCCGGACAGGTCAGCCACATCGACAGCATGCGGGATCCGCACACGGACCTCGACATCAACTGCCGAAGCCAGCTGACGATCCTCGAGGCGTGCCGCCGCAACAATCCCGGGGTGAAGGTCGTGTACGCCGGGACCCGGCAGGTGTACGGAAAGCCCGAGCGCCTGCCGGTGGACGAGCGGCAGCTCGTCCGGCCGACCGACATCAACGGTGTCAACAAGGTGGCGGGCGAGTACTACCACCTCGTGTACAACACCGTCTTCGGGATCCGCGCCTGCTCGCTGCGGCTCACCAATGTCTACGGTCCCCGTCAGCTCGTGAAGCACAATCGCCAGGGCTTCATCGGCTGGTTCATCCGGCTCGCGGTTGAAGGACGCGAGATCCAGGTGTACGGCGACGGATCCCAGGTGCGCGATTTCGTATTCGTCGACGATGTGGCCGACGCGTTCCTGCGGGCTGGCGCCACGGATGCGGTGAACGGCGAGGTGTTCAACGTCGGCGGCAGCGAGCCGACCACGCATCGCGACCTCGTGCGGCTGCTCATCGATGTGGCGGGCAGCGGATCCGCCAGGTTCGTGGAGTGGCCCAGGGACAAGAAGGCGATCGACATCGGCAGCTTCTACGCCGACTCGTCGCGGTTCATGGCGCTGACCGGCTGGGCGCCGCGCGTCCCGCTTCGCGAAGGACTGCGACAGGCGGTCGCGTTCTACCGCGAGCACCTGGACAAGTACCTGGACGCTCCGGCGGGCGCACCGGCACCGCTCGCATGACGGCGACCGGCATCCCCTTCCTCCAACTGCGACCCGGCGAAGACGCCGACGAGGTGCGCGCCGCCATCGCGCGCGTGCTCGACCGCGGCTGGTTCGTGCTCGGCCCGGAGCTCGATGCCTTCGAGCACGAATTCGCGGAGGCCTGCGGCAACGCGCACGCGGCGGGCGTCGGCACCGGCACGGACGCGATCGCCCTTGCGCTGCGCGCGCTCGGCATCGGGCCGGGCGACGAGGTGATCACGCCGCCTCTCTCCGCCGCCTATTCCGCCCTCGCCGTCATGATGGCCGGCGCGCGCCCGGTCTTTGCCGACATCGACCCGGAGCGCCTGACGCTCGATCCTCGCGCGGCCGCGGCGGCCGTCACGCCCCGCACGGCGGCGCTGCTGCCCGTCCACCTGTACGGGCAGCCGGCGGACATGCCCGCACTGATGGACGTGGCGCGGCGACACGACCTCGCGGTCGTCGAGGACTGCTGCCAGGCGCACCTGGCGACGGCGAACGGCATCCCCGTGGGCACGTTCGGCGCCGCCGCCGCCTTCAGCTTTTACCCGACGAAGAATCTCGGCGCCCTGGGCGACGCCGGCGCGGTCACGACATCGGACGCCGCTCTGGCCGAACGCATCCGGCGCCTCCGCAACGGCGGGCAGACCGATCGCTATCGTCACCAGGAACCGGGCGTGAACACACGGCTCGACGAGATCCAGGCGGCGATCCTCCGCGTGCGGTTGCGCTTCCTGCCGAAGTGGACGCGCGAGCGCCGGGCGCTCGCCGCCGCCTATCGCGCGGGGCTCGCGGCAGCGCGCCACGTGAGGGTGCCGCGCGAGTGCGATCGCGGGCACGTCTATCACCTGTTCGTCGTGCTCGCGGCCGACCGCGAGCCGCTGCGCGCACACCTGCAGTCGCGCGGCATCGAGACGCTCATCCACTATCCGGTTCCGATCCCGCGCCAGCCGGCGATGGCGTCGGTCGAACCGGCCGAGTGCCCTCGCGCCGACGAGGTCTGCGGCTCGATCCTCTCGCTCCCGCTCCACCCGTCGCTCGCGCCGGACGCGGTTAACCAGGTCTGCGCGGCCGTCCGCGCCTTTGGAGGCTGAAGCAGCATGCGTGCGTTGATTACCGGCGGTGCCGGTTTCGTGGGCTCCCACCTCGCCGAACGGCTTCTCGCCGACGGGCACGAGGTGTTCGTGCTCGACAATCTGTCCACCGGCTCGATGGACAATATCGTCCACCTGAAGGACCATCGGAAGTTCCACTACACCATCGACGACGTGACCAACGAGGGGGTGCTGGCGGAACTGATCGATCAGGCCGACGTCGTGTTCCACCTGGCTGCGGCCGTCGGCGTGAAGCTGATCGTCGAGGCGCCCGTACACACGATCGAAACCAACGTGCACGGCACCGAGGTCGTTCTGAAGCACGCGAACAAGAAGAAGAAGCTGGTGGTGATCGCCTCCACCTCCGAGGTCTACGGCAAGAGCGCCGATGTGCCGTTCCGCGAGGACGCCGACCTGGTGATGGGCCCAACGCTGAAGCACCGTTGGGCGTACGCGTGCAGCAAGGCGATCGACGAGTTCCTGGCGCTGGCGTACTGGAAGGAAAAGAAGCTGCCCGTCATCGTGGTGCGGCTGTTCAACACCGTCGGCCCGAGGCAGACCGGGCAGTACGGGATGGTCATCCCGAACTTCGTGCGCCAGGCGATGGCCGGCCAACCGATCACGGTTTTCGGCGATGGCACGCAGTCACGCAGCTTCACCTACGTGGGCGACGTCGTCGACGCGCTGCTGAAGCTGGTGCAGGAACCGCGCTCGGTCGGCGAGGTCTTCAACATCGGCAACCCGGGCGAAATCTCGATGAACGATCTCGCCGAGAAGATTAGGAAAATGGTCGGCAGCGCGTCGCCGATTTCGCTCGTCCCCTACGACCAGGCCTACGAGAAGGGCTTCGAGGACATGCCGCGCCGGGTGCCGGACATCTCGAAGATCCAGGCGCTGGTCGGCTTCAAGCCCACCGTTCAGCTGGATGAAATCCTCGAGCGGGTGATCGACCACTTTCGGAAAACGTAAGAAGGGGTCGGGAGCCTTTTTCGCGTGCGTGCGCACGCGAAAAAGGCTCCCGACCCCTTTTTACGTTCAGCTCGATACGCTTTGAGCGGGGCGCTATACTGATCGAAGATGCGCAAGGTCCTCCTGCTCTGTTCCCTCGGGTTCGCGGTGGCAGCTCCGGTCGTTACCGACGCCGACGAGCTGAAGCTCACCATCGGTGGCGGGCGCGTGACGCTCATCGCCGAGCAGGTGCCCGTGCGCACGCTCCTGCAGGAGTGGGCGCGCATAGGGCAGAGCAAGATCGTCAACGCCGAGAAGGTACAGGGCGCTCCTCTGACGCTTCGCCTGATCGACGTCCCCGAAGACCAGGCGCTCGACATCGTGCTGCGGTCGGCCAGCGGCTACCTTGCCGCGCCGCGCGAAGTGCAGATCGCTCACGCGTCACGGTTCGACCGGATCATCATTCTCCCGACCAGCCGCCCGACGACAACTGCCGCCGCGGCGCCTGCACCGATGCAGCCGCAGCCGCAGCCCTTCCCCTCCAACCCGATGCCGGCGCCGATGGCCCCGATGGCCGAGGAGGAGGAGGAGGAAGAGCCGGACGATCCTCCGGATCCGCAGCATGCCGTACCGCCGCAGGTGCCGGTCACCTCGGGGCGGCCGGGCCCGATCCAGGTATCGAATCCGAACAGTCCGAACGATCCGAACAACCCGAATGCGCCAGGCGCCGGTCAGCAGATGCCGGTGACCTCGCCGCGCCCTGGCGTGATCCAGCCGCAGCCACGGCCCCAGCCGCCCACGAAACCCATTCCCTGACGTATATTTCAGGGCATGGCGGAAATCGACCGCTTCCGTCGCGACGATCGACGCGCGACCGACGCGCTGTATCGGCGCGTGTTCGGCGCCGACGCCGCCGACGCGCAGCACCTCCGATGGGACTGGGAATTCGCGCGGAATCCGAACACCCCCGCTGAAGGCCCGCTCATCTGGGTCGCCCGAGAAGGACCTGCGCTCGTTGGACAGTGGGCCGCGATTCCGGTGCGGCTTGTCGTCTCCGGGCAGGAGGTTCTCGCCGGGTGGGGCACCGACGTCATGGTGGCACCCGAACGCCAGCGGCAGGGCCTTGGCGAAGCGATGCTGCGCACGTGGGACCGCCACGTCGGTGCCGCGCTCGGGCTGAACCCGTCCGAGGCTTCCTATCAATTGTTCCGCAAGCTCGCCTGGCCGGACGTCGGGATGGTGCCCTGCCTCGTGAAGCCGCTCACCCGGCGGGCGGTGCGGCTGCCGCGGTGGCCGGTGCCGCTCAACCGCCTGCTCTCGGCCGTCACCTGGCCGTTCGTGCAGATCATCGCGCGCACGCGCCCGCTCCGCGCGCAGACGCGGATCGTGCATCGCTTCGACGATTCGGCGACGGCATTGTGGAGCCGCGTGGCATCCCGCTTTGACCTCGCGGTCCGGCGCGACGCGACCTATTTGAACTGGCGGTACGGCTCCACGCCGCACGTGCGCTACAGCGCCGCCCTGCTCGAGCGTGAAGGGCGCCTGGACGGCTGGGCGGTCTTCCGCCACGTCCACGAACCGCTCGGCCGCGTAACACTGCTCGTGGACCTGCTCGCCGATCCGGACGACGACGAGGGGATCGCAGCGCTGCTCCGCCGCGTGGATCGCGAGGCGCGCGCGGCGGATTCCGACAAGATCCGCGCCTTCATGATGCACGCGGCATTCCGCAAGGTGTTGAAGCGCTCGGGCTACTTCCAGGTGAAGTCCTGGCTTCGGCTGATTGCGAAGATCAACGCGGTGCCCGTCCCGGCAAACTTCTACAGGCACACCGACCGCTGGCACGTGACCCTCGGTGACAGCGACGTCGACCGCGGTACATTCGAGCTGGAATTCGACGAACATTGACGGATCTTTTTATGACACTGACCGAACAAGTGAACGCAGACCTCGCGAGCGCGATGCGCGCGAAGGAGCCGAGCCGCCTGGTGGCCCTCCGCATGCTCAAGACGGCCTTGACGAACAAGAGCATTGAGAAGGGACGCGACCTGGACGACCACGAGGGGCTCCAGGTGATCGGGACGCTCATCAAGCAGCGCCGCGACTCAATCGAGCAGTTCGAAAAGGGAGGGCGCAAGGACCTCGCCGCGAAGGAAGCGGCGGAAATCGCGGTGCTGGAGGGCTACCTGCCGCCGCCGGTCAGCGAGGCGGAGCTGGCCGATGCCGTCGAGGCCGCCGTGGCCGAGACCGGCGCGTCCTCGCCGAAGGACATGGGGACGGTGATGAAAGCGGTGATGGCGAAACTCGCCGGCCGCACGGCCGACGGCCGCACCGTCAGCGACATGGTGAAGCGGCGCCTCGGCTGAAACGGAAGCGAACTTTTTCGGGGGGGGCGGCGTCTAATCAGTTGGAAGGCACGACAGAGCCTCTCATCCATCCTCCGAGGAAACCCCTGCTGCTGTGACGGGCGGCAGGGGTTTCTTTTTTTGTCCTCGCGGGGCGGCCTCTTGGGGCGGCGTTGGGAGTTCGCGTAACGCTCTGATCGAGTATCGCTTGCGGCAGCGCGGGGCGGCGCCTGGCGGCGTCCCGCCGACGGACACCGTCCGCGAGCGGCCACGTTCCGCTGTGGTACGCTGGCCTTCGCTCCGCATGAGCACCCGCCTCGCCCGGTCAGCCGGGCTCATCAGCATCGCCACGATGACCAGCCGACTGCTGGGCGTCGCGCGCGAGACCGTCCTCGCGGCCTTGTTCGGCGCCGGCCGCGAGATGGACGCGTTCAACGTCGCGTTTCGCGTGCCCAACCTGCTTCGCGACCTCTTCGCGGAAGGGGCCATGACGGCGGCGTTCGTCCCCGCGTTCACGCGGAACCTCACCCACGGCGGCCGCGACGAGGCGTGGCGGCTGGGCAACCTTGTCATAAACGCACTCCTGGCGGTCACCGGCGTGATCGTCGTGCTCGGGATCATCTTCGCCGCCCCGATCACGCATGCCATCGCCGGAGACTTTGGAGAGGTGCCGGGCAAGCTCGAACTCACGACGCTGCTGACGCGCATCATGCTGCCCTTCCTGACGACGATCGCGGTGGCGGCCGCGTTCATGGGCATGCTGAACTCGCTCCACCGGTTCTTCATCCCGGCGATGTCGCCCGCGATGTTCAACGTCGCGACGATTTTCTGCGCGTTCGCGCTCGTTCCCGTGATGCCGGCGCTGGGGCTGCCGCCGATCGCCGCGATTGCCGTCGGCACACTGCTCGGCGGGCTCGGACAAATCGCGCTGCAGTGGCCGGCGCTGCGGAAGGAGGGCTTCCGGTATCACCCGATCGTCAATTTTCGGGATCCCGATCTGCGCGAGGTGCTGCGCCTGATGGGTCCCGGCACGCTCGGCCTCGCGGCGGTGCAAATCAACGTGTTCGTGAACACCTACCTTGCCGCAACACAGGAGCAGGGGGCCGTTTCCTGGCTCAGTTACGCCTTCCGCCTGATGTACTTGCCGATCGGGCTCTTCGGGGTGTCGATTGCGACGGCGGCGCTGCCTGACATCTCGCGACACGCGGCCGTGAAGGACACCGCGTCCATGCGGCAGACCATCTCCACGGCGCTCAGGATGATGCTGATGCTGAACGTGCCGGCGACGATCGGGCTGATGGCGCTTGCCGATCCCATCGTGTCGCTGCTGCTCGAGCGCGGCCGGTTCACCGAAGCCGATACGGCGGCGACGGCGGCGGCGCTGATCTTCTACGCACCCGGGCTGATCGGCTACTCGGCCGTGAAGATCGCCTCGCCGACCTTTTACTCGCTGCGCGACAGCCGCACGCCAGTCACGATCAGCGTCATCTCCGTCCTCGCGAACCTGTCGATCAACCTGGCGCTGGTGCGCGTCATGGGCTACCGCGGTCTCGCGCTCGGCACCTCGCTGGCCGCGATGTTCAACGCCGGGGCGCTGCTCTGGCTGCTGCGGCGCCGCCTTGGCGGCCTCGAAGGGCGCCGCATCGCGACGGCATCCGCCAAGATCCTGATCGCCTCGGCGGCCATGGGTCTTGCCGCGCATGCCACGGCCGCGTGGTTCGACGGGGTCTGGCCCGCCGCGTCGTTGGCCGCCAAGCTTGTCCAGGTCTTCGGCGCGATCGCCGCGGCGGTGGCCGTGCTGATGGCGGCTGCGCGGCTCCTCCGCATCCAGGAATTCGAGGGCGCGATCGCGCGCGTGCTCAGGCGGATCTCCGGATGATCCCTCGCCTCCATTCAACCGTGCTTCGGATGGCCAGCGCGCACATGATGGTCGATGGCTTCGGCAACATCTACGCGCCGTTGCTGCCGCTGCTCATCCCCAAACTGGGCTTGTCGCTCGCGATGGCGGGCACGTTTGCCATGTTGTTCCAGCTGTCAGCGTCGGTCGCGCAGCTGGGCTTCGGGCACATCGCGGACCGCTGGAGGCCGCGCGTCCTGCTGATCGCCGGCCCGTTTCTCGCCGTCGGCGTGCTCAGCTTCGTCGGCGTCGCGACGTCACGACTGATGCTCGGCGCCGTCCTGATGGTCGGAGGGCTCGGCACGGCGGCCTTCCACCCGCCCGCCGCCGCGCTGGCGCACCGGCTCGGCGGCCGGCAAAGCGGGCTGGCCATGTCGGTCTACATCACGGGCGGGTCGATCGGCCTCTCGCTCGGGCCGCTCGTGTTCGCCCCATTCGTTCAGCGGTTCGGCACGACCTGGACGCCGCTGCTGGCGCTGCCCGCACTGGTGGTCGTCGCCGCGTTCGCCACGCGCGTGCCCACCTTCGAGTTGAACTCAGGGCGATCGGGCGGCGGACTGCGTTCGCTGCGGCCCTACGCGAAACCGCTGTCGCTGCTGTACACCATCGTCGTGCTTCGCACGCTCACCTCGCTCGCGATGGCGACCTTCGTGCCCGTGCTGCTGACACGGCGCGGCCTGCCGGTCGGCGCGGCGGGATCGATCGTCGCGGCGTATCTCTTCGCGAGCGGCCTGGGCGGCTTCATCGGCGGCCCGCTGGCGGACCGATTCGGCGCGCGGCGCGTGATTATCCTGTCACTCCTGTTGTCGGTGCCGTTCCTCCTGGCCGCACCGGCGCTGCACGGGGGCGCGTTCATCGCCGTGCTGGCCATCGGAGGGTTCTTCCTGCAGTCCACGCTGCCGGTGAACGTCACGTTCGGCCAGGCCATCGCGCCCGTGAGCGCGGCAACCGTGTCGTCGCTGATGATGGGCTTTGCCTGGGGAACCGGCGGCCTCACCGTGCCGCTGGTAGGAATGCTGGCGGACCGTATTGGAATTGAACGGACGCTGACGATCCTCGGCTGCGTGCCGCTGCTCGCTGCGGCCACGGCTTCACCCCTTCCGCGCGAGCTTTCGCCCGCCGACTCGGACAAGGCCGTTTCGGTACCTCTCGTGCAGTAGTGGTACGATCGAAGAGCTGATGGCCCGAGTTCCTCGTCCGTACGGCGTTTCGTACTCCTTTGGTCCCGGCCCGGTCACCCCGGCGGTGAAGGCGCTGCTGGTCGCGAACATCCTCATGTTCGTGCTGCAGCTGGCGGCCCCCGCGCTGACGCTCCTGCTCGGCCTCCGACCGCAGTCCGTGGTCGAGCACGGATGGGTGTGGCAGCCGCTGACCTACATGTTCCTCCACGGGAACTTCACGCACATCCTGTTCAACATGCTTGGTGTGTGGATGTTCGGCGTGGAGCTCGAGCGGCTGTGGGGAACGACCTTCTTCGTCCGCTATTTCTTCGTCACGGGCGTCGGCGCGGCCGCCACGTCCCTCATCGTCTCGCTGCTGCCGCTGCCCTTCGCGAACGAGGTCTACGTTGCAACGACGGTGGGGGCTTCAGGCGCGCTGTACGGCCTCCTGCTCGCGTACGGCTACTACTATCCGGATCGCCCGATCCTGATGTTCCTGCTGTTCCCGGTACCCGCCAAGTACTTCGTGATGATCATCGGCGCGATCTCGTTCCTCTCGGCCACCGGCGGCGGCAGCACGACGGCGCACTCCACGCACCTGGGCGGGCTGCTCGTCGGATATCTCTACCTTCGAAGCGGGCGCGGCGGACTCATGGCGGAGCTGAAGTACCGGTGGGTGAAGTGGAAGATGAATCGTCTGCGCCGCAGGTTCGACGTTCACCCGGGCGGACGCGGTGGCGACGCCCGCTGGGACCGCACGATTCACTGAGCCTGCGGATGCGCCTGCAGGTAGGCCATCTGCCGCAGCGCGGAAATGCGCTTGACCATCGGCGGGTGCGTGGCGAACCAGTCCGCCCAGTAGCCTTCCTTCGACGTCACCGCGCGACCGAGCGGATCGGCGATGCACAGGTGGGCGCTGCCCTGCTTGATGGCCTTGGTCGGCCCGGCGGCGTACTCGATTTTCTGCAGCGCTTCGGCGAGCGCGACCGGATTGCGCGTCAACTCCGCGGACGAGGCGTCGGCGAGATATTCGCGGCGCCGCGAGACGGACAGGGCGAGCAGGCGCGAGACGAACGGCGCGACGAGGAGGGCGACGATCCAGATCGCCAGCAACACGAGGCCCGCCGCATTTCCCTTGCCCTTGCCTCCACGCCGACCCCCGCCGCCGCCGAAGCCGTGACGCATCGCGCGCCCGGTCCAGTCGGCAATCAACGCGATCGCGCCCACCAGCGCCGCGATGATGGTCATGAGCCGGATGTCGTAATTCCGGACATGGCTCATCTCGTGGCCCACGACCCCTTGAAGCTGCTCGCGGTTCAGCATGTCCAGCAGGCCGCGGGTGACGGCCAGCGAGGCGTGCTCCGGATCGCGCCCGGTCGCGAACGCGTTCGGGTCGGGATCGGGAATGACGTAGACCGCCGGCTTCGGCAGGCCGGAGGCAATCGCCATCTCCTCGACGATGTTTTCGTACTGTTTCAGCTTCAGTGGCCCGTCCGGCCACTCCAGCGCCGCAGCGGCCTGTTCGATCGGCACGGCGCCGGACGACAGCAGCACGGCGCGGTCGCCGTGCAGGTAGCCGGTCCAGGCGCTGGCGCCGCCGACGCCGAGCGCCGCGAGCGCGCCGAATGGGATCGGCACGCCGTTCTGGCCGAGGACGAACAGGTCGAAGCCCGCCCCGAGGAGCAGCAGGAATCCCACGAAGACGGCCATGATGAACCACGTCTTCCGGCGGTTGGATTTCTGCTGATCGAAGAGATTCATTTCATCGACAGGTCGACGGCCGGCACGGCGCGCTCGGCCTCGTCAGCCAGCTCGAAGAGCTCCGCCGCCGTGAAGTTCATGCTCGACGCGACGATGTTCGAGGGGAACGTCTCGCGCGCCGTGTTGTAGGCCGTCGCCACATCGTTGTAGAACTGCCGGGCGAATCCGATCTTGTTCTCCGTGGATGCCAGCTCCTCCTGGAGCATCTTCACGTTCTCGTTGGCCTTCAGCGCGGGATAGCTCTCGGCGACGGCGAACAGGCGCCCCAGGGCCTGCGTCAGCTCTCCCTCGGCGCGTCCCGCGGCCGCCGGCGTGGCGGCCGACACCGCCTTCGCGCGTGCCTCCATGACGCGAGTGAGGGTGTCCCGCTCGAACTCCATCGCCCCCTTGACGGTGTTCACGAGGTTCGGAATCAGG
The DNA here is from genome assembly GCA_016184105.1 of Acidobacteriota bacterium. NCBI lineage: Bacteria > Pseudomonadati > Acidobacteriota > Acidobacteriota bacterium. The sequence continues at coordinate 58,916 of JACPDI010000013.1, read as the reverse complement.
TCGTGCCGGCGCTTCAACTGCACGTCGATCTGCCGCCAGCCGTTGGCGACCTGGTTCTTGAGGCGGACGAGGCGGTTGTAGATCCCGATCCCCCAGAACAAAACGACGGCGACAATCGCGAGGAGCACGAGGAATCCCATGGTCAGCCTCCTGGCTTCCTAAAGAATGCCGGCGACGGCGCCGCCATCCACCTGGATCACGCTGCCGGTCATGTAGCCGGCCCGATCGGACGCGAGGAACGCGATGAGATCCGCCAGCTCGCGCGGCTCGCCGAGCCGTCCCATCGGAATCTGCGACACGAGCTTCTGTTCGATCGCCGCGACCGGTTGCCCCTCGCGGGCGGCCGCGGCCTCGTTGAGGCGGGTGATGCGCGCGGTCCGCGTGTAGCCGGGTGCGACGCAGTTGACGGTGATGTTGTCTCGCGCCAGCTCGCGCGACAAGGTCTTCGCAAAACCAATCACCGCCGCGCGCACGGCGTTCGAGAGCATCAGGCCGGCGACCGGCTGCTTCACGGCCACGGACGTGATGTGCACGATCCGCCCGCCGCCGCGGGCCTTCATGTGCGGTATGGCTTCGCGCGAGAGCCGCACCGCGCTCATCAGCAGCAGGTCCACCGCATCGTACCAGTCGCTGTCTGCGAGCGTGTCGAACAATCCGGGTTTCGGGCCGCCCACGTTGGTGACCAGCACGTCGAGGCCGCCGAAGGCCTCCACGGTCTTCGAGACCAGGCGCGAGATGTCCGCCGCGTCCCTGAGATCGGCCGCCACGGCGAGCACCTCGACGCCGCGTTCGCGGCGGATCTCGCCGGCCGCCTGCTCGATCGCCGGCTCGCGGCGCGAACAGATGGCCAGCCGGCACCCTTCGGCCGCGAGCGAGTCGGCGGCCGCGCGCCCGAGCCCCTCGCTCGCCGCGCACACGAGGGCAACCCTGCCTTTCAATCCTGTCTCCACGTTTTCCCTTCTTGTCTTTCTACTTCTTACTTCTTGTGAAAGTAGTCATCCGTCTTGTCCAGCCAGTCCTGCCGGATCGGGCTGAACAGGTCGAGCTCGAACGTGTCGTCGAGCGCCTCCGCCTGGTGTTCCACCCACGACGGAATGTGGAGCACTTCTCCCTCGCGCACGGTGATTTCCTCGCCGCCGATGACGAACTTCAGCGCCCCCTGCAGGACGTACGTCATCTGCTCGCTCTCGTGCTTGTGGGCCGGAACGATGGCGCCTTTCTTCAGATAGATCTGCGCGAGCATCTCTTTCGCGCCGGTGACGAGCTTGCGCGAGATCATCTCGGTGACTTTCTCGTGTTCGATCTCGTCCCAGCGGTGCAGCGTGACCGTTTCGGTCGTCATCGGGTGCCCTTTCCGCTCGTCGTCTTACGCGCCGGCAACGGCACGGTCTTCACGGTGACGATGCCGGCGGCTTTTGCCGAATCAAGGTAGCTCGCGACGTCCTCGAGCGTCACCGTGCCGTAGTACCAGTCGCCGGCGGCGTCCGCCTCGGCCGATACGGCCCGGAAGATGTCGAGATACGTGTTCGTGCCGTCCACGAAGTTCATGACCTCATACGCCATCAGGCTGTGGAGGGCAGGCGGGCGCTTCAGCTGCGCGCGCGTGTCGAGGTACTCCTGGATGGACACGGCGATGGACGGCACCATGGTCGCCAGCTCTTTCTCGCGCGGAGACGGCGCCGCGGCCGACGCCGGCTTCGTGCCGGTCACGCCGGCGACGTACGCGGACAACCGCATCTCCGCGTTGTCCTCGGTGGGCAGCTGCTGGATGAGCGCCTTCAGCGCCCGCTCTCCCGCGCCGCCGGGCGTGGCAAACCGTGAGACCGACTCGAGGGTCCGCCGCTCGCGCCGTGCCGCCTGTCGCACCAGGTTCGCGCCGCGCGCGTAGTCGTTCATCGTCATGGCCACGCGCGCGTCGCGGCTCAGCCGCTCGAGGGCGCGCCCGTACAGCTCCGTGCCGAGCGTGACCGCCTCCGCGTCACCGGCGTTGGCGAGGTAGAGCGCCGCACCCGCGACCGCGACCGCGTTGCGCTTCAGCTGCGTCGGGTCGATCTGCCACAGGTCGTCGTCACTCGAATGGATGAAGGGGTCGGGCCAGTTCGTGAAGGTGACGCCAGGCACGCCGATGACGGCCATGTTGAACACCTGGTGGTCGGTGTTGTTGTGGAACGGCACAACCCGGGCGTCGTAGCGTTCGTGCGTGCCAAGGCGGGACAACACGGGCCTGCTGAACGGTGCATCGCTCGTGGTCGTGGCAGGAATCGCGTCGGGACCCTGCCGGAGCTGCGCCGCCTGCCCCGCGGAAAGGAACGCCGTGTTGCCGGCGACGAGCGACTCGACGATCGACTCGATGACGTCACCCAGGTACGAGGCGCGCGAGTGCGGCGGCCGCGTCACGAACTGCACGCGGCTTCCGGCGGATTGCTTCGCGCCAACCATGTCCTGGTTGATGTTGGCCAGCAGCTGCTTCGTCTCCGCGGGGTTGTCGGCGAAGTACTGCTCGGACGCGCTGATCTCGTCGAGCCACCAGAACCGGATGTCGCGGCGCGGCCGCGGCAGCGTCCCCTCATCAACCATCTTCTTGAGCGCGCGGGCGATCTCCAGCACGTTGGCGCAGCCGCTCGCATCGTCGTTCGCCGAGAACATCTCTTCCTGGAGGTGGCCGGTGAGCACGAGGTCCTGATCGTGGATCTCGGTGCCGCGGATCACCCCTTCCACGATCGACTGGTAGGACTCCTTGTGGAACTCGGCGTTGACGGCCGCGCGAACCTTGTAGGGGCGTTTCGTCGCTTTCAGCTCGGCGCGAAGCCGTTCCCCTTCGCGAGGCTGCAGCACGAACGCCCACGTGCCCGGCTTCGTCTTGTCGCGGTTCTCCACCGGCACGCGCATCCACGGGTACTGATCGGGATAGTCCGGCATCCGCGCCGTGGAGTACGCGAGGACGCCAAGCGCGCCGCGCTTCCACACCGCGTCCTCCATCGCCCGCGACACCGGACCCGAGGTCAGCACCACCTTGCCGGCGAGGTCTTTCCCTTCGAGGTCCGACGCGGCTCCCTCGCCGATATCGACGAGTTCCGCGGCGGGCACGTTCGCCGGCCGGCTGTAGTCGGCCAGCGCCAGCGGCACCTCGGTATTGAACGCGAGGCGGCGCATCTCCGGTTCGATCAGCCACAGCTCGCTTGCGCGCGGGCTCCAGCTCGGGCCGTTCTGTTTCAGCCTGATGATGCGCACCTCTTCGAGGCCGTACTGCCGGGCCTTGTCGTACACGTACTTCTCGACCGCCTGGTACCCCTCGCTTCCTCCCATCGGGCGGTGGTAGTGGGTGAACCACCGCACGTGTTCGTACGCGATATCACCCGAAATCTCGTTGACGAGCGCGCGATAGGCCGGTTCGGCAAGAAACGGCGACGATTGCGCCGGAACGGGACGCGGCCACGCCAGAACGATGGCCAGCGCCATCAGAAGACGGCTCATGCGCATGGGGACTCCTGTCGTGCTGGAACGCGGAAAATCTTATACTACTTGGATGAAGGCAGTGACGAACGGCCCGGCCGCGACCGCGCGCAGCGGGACGGACCGCTACGAAGGCCTCTCCCCGGAGGATCTCCTTCGCATCTATCGGACGATGCTGCTGTCGCGCCGCATCGACGACAAGGAGATTCAGCTCAAGAACCAGAGCCTCATTTTCTTCCAGATCAGCGGCGCCGGCCACGAGGCGATCCTCGTCGCGGCGGGGATGAACCTGAAGCCGGGTCACGACTGGTTCTACCCGTACTACCGCGATCGCGCGCTGTGCCTCACGCTGGGCGTCACCGCCGAAGAAATGTTCCTGGCGGCCGTGGGCGCGAAGGACGACCCCTCATCCGGCGGACGGCAGATGCCCTCGCACTGGGGCCACACACGCCTCCACATCGTCTCGCAGTCCAGCCCGACGGGCACGCAGTGCCTCCAGGCGATCGGCTGCGCGGAAGCGGGCCTGCTCTACTCGAAGATCGACGGCATCGCCGATCGCCGCGACCGTTTCCGGGACGACGAGGTGGTGTACGTCTCGCTCGGCGACGGGACGACCAGCGAAGGCGAGTTCTGGGAGTCGCTGAACACGGCGTGCACGCGCAAGCTGCCGGTCGTTTACCTGATCGAGGACAACGGATACGCGATCTCCGTGCCCGTCGAAGTGCAGACACCCGGCGGCGACATCTCGCGTCTCGTCGAGTCGTTTCCCGGCCTGAAGGTCGTGCGCACCGACGGGACCGACGTGCTGGCGAGCTATCGCGCGTACAAGGAGGCGGTCGCGTACGCGCGCGCGCGCAAGGGGCCGGCGCTCGTTCACGCGAAAGTCATCCGGCCGTACTCGCACTCGCTCTCCGACGACGAGCGGCTGTACAAGACGCCGGAGGAACGCGCGGAAGAAGCGCGCCGCGACCCGATCGTGCGCTTCGCGGACTTCCTCAAGAGCGAGGAACTGGTGGACGAGGCGGCGCTGGCCACCATCGCAAAGGACGTCGAGAAGGCGATCAACGAGGCCGTCGAGCGCGCGATGGCGGCACCACGGCCGGCGAAAGACACCGCCGCGCTCTACGTGTACTCGCCTGACGTCGATCCCACGTCGCCGGCGTTCGACACCACGCCGCAGCCCGAGGGGAAGCCGGACACGATGGTCGCGGCCATCAACCGCACGGTGAAGGACGAGATGGCGCGTGACGCCCGGATCGTGGTCTTCGGCGAAGACGTCGCGGACTGCAGCCGCGAGAGCGCAGCCGCGAAGGTCCCGGGCAAGGGCGGGGTGTTCAAGGTCACGCACGGGCTGCAGAAGGCGTTCGGCAGCGTGCGCGTGTTCAATTCGCCGCTCGCCGAGGCCAACATCGTCGGCCGGGCCATCGGCATGGCCACCCGCGGGATCAAGCCGGTGGTCGAGATCCAGTTTTTCGACTACATCTGGCCGGCGATGATGCAGCTGCGCGACGAGATGTCGATGCTGCGGTATCGCTCCAACAACGCGTTCTCGTGCCCGGCGGTCGTGCGGGTGGCGATCGGCGGGTACCTGCGCGGCGGTGCGCCGTACCACAGCCAGTGCGGCGAGAGCATCTTCGCGCACTGCCCGGGCCTGCGGGTCGTGTTCCCGTCGAACGCGCAGGACGCGGGGGGACTGCTGCGCACCGCGATTCGTTGTGACGATCCCGTGCTGTTCCTCGAGCACAAGCATCTGTACCGGCAGACGTACAACAAAGCGCCGTATCAGGGTGCGGAGTACATGGTGCCGTTCGGCAAGGGGGCGGTGCGTCGCGACGGCACGGACGTCACCGTCGTCACGTGGGGGGCGCTCGTGCAGCGGTCTCTGCTCGCCGCCCAGCAGGCGGAGAAGGACGGCATCAGCGCGCGCGTGATCGATCTGCGCACCATCATCCCGTACGACTGGGACGGCATCGCGAAGGCCGTGCGCGAGACCAACCGCGTCATCATCGCGCACGAAGATCAGCTGACGTGCGGCTTTGGCGCCGAGCTGGCGGCGCGGATCGCGGGGGAGCTGTTCGAGCACCTCGACGCGCCGGTCCGGCGCGTGGCCGCCATGGATACGCCGGTCGCGTACTGCCCGGATCTCGAGGAAGAGATCCTGCCGCAGTCGAGCGACGTCCTCGAGGCGATTCAAGAGATCGCGCGGTACTGACGGGGGGCGCCAGGTGCTCCAGGTGCTGAAGGTGCTCCAGGTGCTCGGGGTGCTCGCGGTGCTCGGAGCACCCGGAGCACCCAAAGCACCTGGAGCACCGAGAGCACCTGGATCACTTCAACCGTCCGTCCGCGTTGAAACCCTCACAGCCACCGGCGGGCTCCCCGCGCACATTGCCGGCGCGTTCCAGGAGCCCACCGCGTTTCAGCAGGCGAAGTCCGGGCGGTATTACGTCTTCGATCGCCGCGCCCACGCCGTGTACGGCATCGATCCCGGGGCGGGCGCGCCGCGCAAGCTCATTCAGATCGGGTTCGAGGAAGGGCGCCTCCTGCAGCCGTCGGCGTTCGATCTCGAGCCCGAAAGCTCGTTTGTCGTCGCCGACGCGCCCAATTCTCGCGAGCGCGTGCAACTGTTCGACGCAAACGGCATCCGCATCACGGGTTTCACGCTGCCCGGCCGCAACGCGATACGGGTGACGCTGGGAAGCCTGGTGGTCAACGGCGTGGGATCGCTGCAGTACACCGGGCGGTCGCTGCTCATCAACCAGCCGGAAACGGGATCGCTCATCACCGAGTACGGCATGTCCGGCACGCCGCTTCGCACCTTCGGACAGCTTCGCCGCACGGGCCATGAAGCGGACCACGACCTGCACCTCGCGTTGAACACCGGCCTGCCCATCGTCAATCCACGCGGCGGGTTCTATTTCGTGTTTTCCACCGGCGTGCCGATGTACCGCGCGTACGACCGCGACGGACGGCTGCTCTTCGAACGGCACGTCGAAGGACCGGAAGTGGACGAGATCGTGGCGAACCTGCCGGCACGATGGCCGCGACGGGAGTCCCCCGAGGGAGACCTGCCCTTCGTGACGCCCAACGTTCGCGCGGCCGCGGCAGACGCGCACGGCAATCTCTGGGTCTCGCTGATGCCGCCGTTCACGTACGTCTACGACCGCTACGGCGACAAGAAACGAACCGTGCAGTTCAGGGGCGCGACGGGCATCCTCGCTCCGGTCTCGCTGTCATTCTCGCCGGCGGGAAGGCTGCTGGTGGCGCCGGGATTGTACGAGTTCAATGGGGCTCGATCGGCCGAAAAAGCGGCCACACCGGGAACTCCTGAACCTCTCGAACCCCGAACCTCGAACCTCGAACCTCGAACCCCTCGAACCCCTCGAACCCCTCGAACTACATCAGCCTCCCCACCGCCCCCAAATCCAGATTCAACTCCTCCGGATCGATATCGAACTGCCTGGCGAGATCCTGGATCGTCTCCTCCAGGCGCATGAGCGCGAACCCGACGTCCTCGGTTTGCTTTTTCGTCAGCGTGCGGTTCTCCATGCGCCGGATCGCCTGGCGCTCGAGCAGGCGGCGGATGAACTCCACCAGCGTGAGCACGAGCTGCATCACCGATCGCTGCACGTCATCGGGATTGGCGTTCCACCGCGGCGAGCCGCTGCGCGCTGCCGCGCGCTCGAGATCCCGGCGGAGGGTCTCGATCTCCTTCGTTTCGGCCCGGGCGGCGCCGACCCTCCGCGGCCGGGCCCGCGTCTTTGGCCGTGCGGCGGTGACCTTCGGGTTTGTCGGGGTCCTGGACTTGCGCCTGGCGGTCATGACTCCTCGATCTCGACGAAGGCGAACGGCGCCCACGGCCCGGCGATCGCCGCGGCAGCGCCGCGCCGCTTCATCGCGCGGGTGACCGCCGACACGTAGGCGAGGGCGCGGGCGCGGGGCACCAGGTGAAACACGCTCGCGCCGTCGCCGCGCCACTCGATCCGGGTCTCCCGCGCATAGGGGCTGGCCGCGCGGCGCACCGCCCGAACGATCGGATCGCGGCGCCGGGCGGCTTCGGCCGCCGCCCGCGCGCGCAGAAAGCGCGTTCCTCGATCCGTGCCGATCCCACGATGGCTGATCCCGCGATCGTTCGATTCCATCGTGACACGCACCGTCATCTGCACGCAGCCGCGCACGCGGCGAAGCGCGCGCGAGAGTTCCCGGGCCCGGCCTGCCAGCGCGCGTGCCAGTTCGCCGGCGTCGCGGACGTGGGCGCCGAAGCGCGCCGGCAGGATGTCGGCGCCCGACTGCACCAGGCGCGCGATGACCTGTCCCTGCGCCTTCAGCTTCGCGACCGTCGGCCGTGGTGCGCGCGCCGCGGTCTCCACCACGACGTAAAGCCGGCCCGCCCGTACGACACGCAACGGCCGCCCGAAGATGCCCCGGGCGCGCACGCGCATGGCGCGGCCGGCGATCGCATAGACGTAGAGCCCCGTCATCGCCTCCGGCGGCGCCGCGCCGGCGAGAGCACGCGATCCGCGGCGCTCAGCAGAAGCGACAGGCGCAGATGGACCAGGTCGACATCGGCAAGCGCCAAGATCAGCTCCGCGTCGATCACCACGCCTCGATTGAGCAGGTTGTCTACGGCGTCGAGCAGCGTGGCGTCTTCGTGCTGCAGCGACTGCACGAGCGTCTTCGGCCGGCTCCGCGATGCCTCGGGCGCCGACAGCCGGCGCTGCGCCTCTTTCCAGGGTCGGGTTCGCGGCACGCTACCGCTCCGCCACGAAGTGATAGGCGGGCCAGGGGCCGCTCAGCACCATTTCGCAGCCGGCTCGTCCGGCACCGGCCGCAAGCCGCTCCACCTCGCGGCGAAAGGACTGTTCTCTCTTTCGCGGAACGAGGAACGCCGCGTCGAGCATCAGGCTTGTTCCCTCGGCGTCTCCCTCTTTCCGGACCGACGCGCGAGCGAGCCGTGAGAGGCGGCGATGCACGTCCTCGACCGCGCGGCGCGCCTCCGCAACCGCCGTGCGCGCCTGGTCTCGATCGGCCTTCTTGCGGAGCAGGAACGATGTTCCTGAGGCGGCGCTTCCTCGAGCGCTCGCGCGGCGACGGCCGGGAGAGGCGGGCTGCGCGCCGGCGGAGGCGGAGCGTGCGCACGTCACGCGCACGCTCCACTCGGCGGCGCCGCCGATCCGCTTGAAGATCGCCGCGAGGTTTCCCGCGCCCTCCACGTTGGCGATCGCCCGCGCGTCGTCCCTGAAGAGCGTGAACAGCTTCATCGGGACCACGTCACCGGCCCGCGAGCAGAATTCGACCACCGCCTCGTGCGCCATGGCGCGCACCGACACCCACTCCATGTCCTGGAGGTTGGCGTTGATCGACTCTGATCCGTACAGGTCGAGAGGCACGTCGGACACGATCAGCCAGAGCCCCGCCGGCCGATGCGGGACTTCGATCGCGCGCGGCCGCGCGCCGCCCGGCATCCCCGGAGGAACGCGAGCGAGCGGAGGCACGCGCGCCCGTTTCAACACGCAGTAGAGGTACGTGGCAGTCGTCATGATGTAGGCGCCGCGCCGCGGCGGCCTGAGGCGGTGTGCCCGGTTCGCCACGAGTCGCTCCACTCGAGCAGCTCCTGGACGCCGTGTGGCGGCGGAATCCGAAGCGGCGCGTGCATGATATCGCAAGGGGGGCGCGAGGCGCCGCACAGCCGCTCGATGCGGGCGACCTCTCGCTGCTCCGCCTCGGCGCGCCGGCGACAGGCCGCGCACCCACCGCTGCTCTCCCCGTTGACGATGACCGTGGGCGCCGGCACGTTCATGCGCTGCAGCTGGTCGAGCAGCCGCTCGGTCTCCAGCCGCGGCAGCACGGCGGGGCGCACGACGGTCACAAACCGTGCGCGCGTGCGGTCGCCGAGCAGCGCTCGAAACTCCCGGAGACCCCGCGAGAGATGCACGAGGTCGTGGGCAAGCGATTCGGCTCGGGCCGCAAGCCGATACTTGATCACGAGCTGCATCAGCAGGGCGACCCACTGCTGGACGTCGGCCTGCATGCCCAGCAGCCGCACCGTGTGCCCGGTCGGCGCGGTGTCCACCACGAGCAGATCGTCGGCTCCCTCGCGCAAGACGTCCGCGACGGCGAGCAGCGCGACGAGTTCGTCGATGCCGGGCGGTGCGAGGTCGAACAGCCGCTCGAACACGGCTCGATCCGCGGTCGCGTCAAACGGGGATCCGGCGGCAAGACGGTCGAAGAAGTCGGCGATGGCTCCCTGGTACCGCTGGCGGTATTCGTCGAACACCGTCGAGGCGTCAAGCTCGCGAACGTGCAGATGCCAGCGGCCGGGCACCGGCCGCCAGGTGTTGCCGATCTTCATGCCGAGCACGTCGCCGAGCGATGGCGCCGGATCGGTGGAGATGAGCCTGACCTGCCGCCTGGGTTCTGCAGCCGCCAGGCTCATGGCACTCGCCGCGGCGCACGTGGTCTTGCCGACGCCCCCCTTTCCTCCGAACAGCACCAGCCTCGTAAACGCGGGTACGTCAAACACGGCGGGTGCCGGTTCGACCGCGTCGCGACGGATCGCGGCGGCCGATGCGCCGCTCCCCCGCTTCGCTCTGGTCGCGCCGAGCCGGACGCCGGAACGGTCCGCCATGAGATCCGCCGCGATCCGCCGGAGCGCGGGAACGCCACGCGGCTCGGCCCCCTGATCCTCGACGAGCGACACGCGAAGCGATCTCACGTGTGCGGCGAGGGGCGCCAGCGCGTCCTGCTCGTACTCCGCGCGGGCACGGCACTGGGGGCAGCCGCCCCGCGGCGTCGGGGTCAGGCGGTTGACGATGAGCGCATCCAGCGGAAAGGCGCCTCCGCGAAGCCATCGGATCCCGTCGATGGTTTCCTGGATCGTCACGGGCTCGGCGAGCGTGACCCACGAGATCGCGCACTGCGACGCGTCGTGCAGCCGGCGCTCGACATCGCCCGCGTCGCGGCGCAGCTCCTCGACCAGCGGATCGGCGCCGACCGATCCTCCCAGCGCGCGCGCGACCATCGCGTGGCGGCCGTGCATGGCCGCGAACAGGTCGGCCACGGCGTGCACGAGACGTGGGACCTCGAGCAGCCGGAAGGTGTGCCCAGTGGGGGCGGTATCCACGACGATCTCGTCGTACTCACCGGCACGCTCGAACGAGGTCATCGCGAGAAACGCGGCAAGCTCGTCGAGTCCCGGCAGCGGCAGCTTCATCAGGCGGGCGGCGTCCTCGTGATCGAGGAGCGTGCCGCGCTCGATCAGCGCCGCGAACGCGGGCCGGCGTTCCTTGAGCCACGCGACGACGGCGGACCCGGCATCGACCTCGAGCGCCGCGAGCATTCCGCGCCCGATGGCCACGCGGGCCGGCTTTGCGCCGAGACGCCTGCCCAGCGCGTCGCCGAGCGAGTGCGCCGGGTCCACGGACACCGCCAGCACGCGGAGGCCGGCTTTGGCGCGCGCCACCGCCCACGCGGCGGCGCACGTCGTCTTGCCGACGCCCCCTTTGCCTCCGAACAGGCGCCAGAAAAAGGGGTCGGGAGCCTTTTTACGTTTTTCGTAAAAAGGCTCCCGACCCCTTTTTTCACGTTTCGTCACCGCCGAAGGTCGCTTCGCGGATGTCACGGAGGCGTTCGAGGATGGTGGCTTCGAACGAGGCGAACTCCCGCTCGCTCATCTCGCCCAGCTCGACCCGCATCTGTGCGGTCAGCAGCTGCTCGCGAAGCGCGGCCTCGTCGTTCAGCTCCTCGTCGGCGGCGGCCGCGATCTTGTCGAGCACGAACCGGATCCCGCCGATCAGGAGCGAATCAAGAATGAACACGTGGTGGGTGCTAATGCGCCCGTTCGAGCTTCAGCCGGATGTTCACGAAATTGTACGGCGGCCAGGGGCCCGTGTACTTGAACGTCAGCTTGTCGTAGCGCGTGCCGATCGCCTTCACCCGGGCGTCGAAGGCCAGCTCCATGTCTCGCGCAACCAGGAAGGCGGCGTTCATGATCATGCGATCGCCGATGGGCTTGTTCGAACGGGATGCGACCGACACGTCGCGCAGCGCGTCGAAGATCTCCGCCACGTACCGCTCCGAGCGCGCCTGCAGCGCCTGATCGATCAGCCGTCCGTACTGCATCCGGGCGAAGTAGGTGGACCCCGTCTGGCTGGAAATCTCCCCCTTGAGGCGGCGGATGTCCTCATCTTCGCTCTCGATGTCGCGGATGGTCTGATCGCGATCCCACAGCACCTTCAGACCGAACTCGAACTTGTCCTGCATCTTGTTGAGGACGTCGGTGAAGGCCTCGTACGCGGAGCGGAGCAGCTCGACGATGTCGTCCGCCGTCTTGAAGACGGTGCCGAACGACATCGGGATGACGGTGTGGTCGCGCATGACCGTCTCGTTCACGCGCTGGTGCGCGAGAACGTTTTCCCGCGTGGGATCCTGGACCACCATGGGCGTGCTCGACACGACGGCCGCCAGGTCGCGATAGATCACCGTGTGCACTTCCGCCGGATCCTGCCCGAGCCCAAGCGGGCCGAAGTACAGCGGCTTGTCCGACTTGATGATGCAGTAGACGTACTTGCCTTCGACGGCGCCCGCGGCGCTCCGCCTGGGCGCGGCGCTCGGCACCGCCGACGGAAACTTCACGCGCTCCAGCTTCTTGGTGCGCGCAGGTTCCACCGCCGCAGCCGGCTTCCGGCGCGTGGACGTCGCCTGGCGGGCCGCGATCCGCGACGCCGTCCTGCGCCCTGCCGATGGTGTCTGCTGACGCTTCGCCATAACTGGGTGTCACTTATCCGTTGCCGGCCCTGGCGGCCTGGCGGCTCCCTTTCTTCCTTCCGCTTCCGAGGATCCTCTGGATCTCGGTGACGAGCGCGTCGGGCAGGCATGGCTTCGTGACGAAGGAGTCACACCCGGCCTTCTTCGCCCCGTCGGCGTGTCCCGCGAGCGCGTGTCCCGTGAGCGCCACGATGGGGATCTCCTGGGTCCGGACGTCCGCCTTCAGCCGGCGCGTCGCCTCCCAGCCGTCCATCTTCGGCAGCGCCAGGTCCATCAGGATGAGGTCCGGTGCCTTCGCCACGGCCTGCTCGATCGCCTCGAGGCCGTTGGCCGCCTCGATGACGTCGAAGCCCGAGAACCGCAGGTACTCACTGTACATTTCACGCGCGTCCTGGTAGTCCTCCACCACCAGCACGAGCGGTTGTTGGCGCCCCGCGATCATCGTTTCCTCAGGCGTGCCGGCAGGACCAGCGTGAAGGTGGATCCCTTGTCCGGCTCGCTGCGCAGCTCGATCGCCCCACCGAGCATGACCGCCAGCCGCCGGCAGATCGAGAGACCCAGACCCGTGCCGCCGTATCCGCGCGCCGGCGAGCTGTCAAGCTGCCGGAAGTCCTCGAACACCTTCGTCTGATCGCCGGGCGCGATGCCGATGCCGCTGTCGGTCACCGAGATCTGCATCATGCGGTCGGCCGCACGATAGGTGGCCGAGATGCGCACCCCGCCCGCATGCGTGAACTTCAACGCGTTGCTGAGCAGATTGACGAGGATCTGCTTCACCTTCTGCCGATCGGACCGCAGCTCCGGCGCGCGGTGCGGCATGCGCACGGTCAGCTTCAGGTTCGATCGCTTGATGATCGGCTCGAGCTCCGCGATGACTTCGTCGATCAGCTGCTGCACGCCGAACGTGCTCAGGTGCAGCGGCATCCGGCCGGCTTCGATCCGCGTGATGTCGAGAATGTCGTTGATGAGCGCGAGCAGGTGGCGCGAGTTGGAGTCGATCCGCGTCAGGCTGCGCCGCTGCGCGTCCGCCACCTGTCCGAACACGCCCTGCAGCAGCATGTGCGTGTAGCCCAGGATCGCGTTGAGCGGCGTCCTGAACTCGTGCGACATATTCGCCAGGAACTGCGACTTGAGGGCCGACGCCTGCTCCAGCTCCAGGTGCTGGCGCCTGAGCAGCTCGTTTTGCGCCGCCAGCTCCGCGGTCGCCTCCTGCACCTTCGCCTCGAGCTCTTCCGACGCCTTCTTCACCTGCGCGTAGAGCTTCGCCTTCTCGATCGCCTCGGTGAGGTCGTGCAGGATGGTGACGACCCAGGTCAGCTCCCCCTGCTCGGAGAGGATCGTCCCCGCAATCGCCTCCACGGGGCTCGGTTGTCCGCTCAGCGGATCCACGAGGTTGATTTCGCCGCGGTACCGCTGCTGCCCGCTCGTCGCCAGGAGGTTCGACACGAACGAAGTCAGGTGAGCGCCGTTCGACCGCACGCGCCGCAGCGCCGACTCGCCCACCTCGGGCGGCGCCGTGAAGAGCCGCTCGGCCGGCGTATTCATCAGGACGATGTCCGCCGCCTCGTCGGTCACCAGGATCGGGTCGGCCACCGAGTCGATGATCAGGTCCAGCCGGTGCCGCTCGTCGCGGACCTCCGCCTGCGCGATCCGCAGCGTCCGGTAGCTCTCTTCGATCTCCTCCTTGGCGCGCGCGAGGTCGGTGACGTTCCGGAGCACGGACACGACGTACGTGCCCTGCCGCTCGTCTTTCGCCCGCGATGCCATCAGCTCGAACAGCAGGTCCGAGCCCTCGATCGAATCGACGAGCAGCAGCTCGCGGCGCCCTGCAGGGCCCTCGGTGCGCTCCATCGCGGTGGCCGAGAGCGCGGCGCTGAACAGCATGCTGTTGAGCGCCACCGCCCGCCGCCACCCTTCGCTCGCATCATCGGGTGCGGTGAACAGGCGCTCGGCCAGCGAGTTCGCGATGATCAACTTGCCTTCGGTGTCGGTAAGGAGGATCGGGTCGGTGACGGCGTTAATGATGCTGTACAACAGCATCCGCTCCTGGCCGAACCGCGATTCCTGCAGTGCCTGCCGCTGCTGAAGACGACCGAGCTGGCGCCCCAGCATCTCCGCCAGCCACGCGGCATCCGCGGGCACCTCGGGCGATCCGAGAGACGCCAGCAGGACGCCGACAAGATTCTGCGGCGCCTCCGGATCTTCACAGCGCAGCGGAAACGCATGGAACCCCGCGCGATCTATCGGAGAGGGAAACGCCCCCCGCTCGAAGTACACCGGGTGGCCGCTCCGCGATACCGCGGTGAGCGGGTGCTCGTCATCCGTCAGACCGACCGAGAAATTCGTGACCGCTGAGGCCGGAATGCCGTGCTCCGCCAGCACGATGAGATGGCGCGAGGCCGGCTCGACGATCGTGACGAGCCCCTGTTCAACGCCGAGCTGCTTCGCCAGCCAGTCCAGCGCGCGTGCGGCAGAATCCTGCAGGTCCACGCTCCCGAGCAGGAACTCGAGAAGCGCCACGCGGGACTCGGCATCGCTCACCGAAGACACGGTCATCGTTGCGGACGGCGCTCGAAACACGGCTCAACTCAATCTCGTTCTCAGCCTTGCGCGATGCGCCGTCGCCGCCGACGTGCGGGCGCGCGCCCGCCGCGCGCGGCGGCCAGTTCCGCACGCAACGCGGCGTTCTCGGCCAGGACGTCCTGCTGCGCCGGCAATTCGCCGGCGGGACGCGACACGGGCGCCACGAGGCTGACCGCCTCCGAGTACTTCAAGTACGTATCGATGGATGCCACGACGACGCGGGCCTCGACGGTAATCAGATCGATGCCGACGAGCGATACGCGCACCCAGGCATCGATCACGATGCCCTTATCGAGAACGCGATCGAGAACGTCGATCAGACTTGTTCCGCCTGCGGCTCTTTCAACAGCCATGCTGAGCTCCTGACACTCCTCGCTGGACTCGGTTACTTGCGGCGCCGCGCCGCGGGAGCGCGATCGATGGGTCTGGCCCCTGCTGCCCGCACGCCGGCCGCTGCCGAGAGCGCGTCAACTTTCGCCTCGAGGACGCGGACGTGCTCCCGCAGCGCTCGTTCCGCTGCCGTGTCGCCCGATCCCGGCGACAGAGAGCGGTCGTACCGCCACCAATCGAGTCCAATTTCCTGTGCCTTGTCGAGAGAACACACCAGCAGACGGATCCGGATGGTGAGCAGCTCGACTTCGGCCAGCGACACCTTGATGTCGCCGGCGATGACCAGCCCTTTGTCGAGGACACGGTCGAGGACGTCGACCAGCCCTGTGGAACGCGAATGAACGGGCAAATCCGACGGCATGGGAACGCTGAATATATCGCAGCCTGCTTAGTCGCGCCAACTCAGTGACTTGGAAGCAAACATCGCGTTGGCGAGACGGCCTGCCGAGTTTGCAAGGGGCCGGCCAGTGCCGCCGCGCGAGCATCTGAACAGGAATACACGGATCTACGCGTGAAAACAGGCTTCCGGTCTTTCACGAGCCTGCACCTCGTCAGCGGGCTGACAGCCGAGCTTGAAACCCATACACGGCGTGCGACGCACGAGGGGCGTGATGAATGGCTACCGGCGCGCGGCCAGGAACCGGGCGATGTGCTCCAGTTCGCCTGAGGAGAGCTTGTCGTCGAAGGCGGGCATCTCCGCATCCGACTTCATCGCGGCGGGACGAGCGATCCAGTCGCGCAGCCACTGCCCGTCGTGCTTGCGTCCCGCGCGCGACAGGTCGGGCCCCTCGGTACCCCCGTCGCCGTCGATGGTGTGGCACCCGATGCAGTGGCGCGCGAACAGCACGGACGCCTCGCGGGCCTCCGCCGGCCAGGATGGCGGAACGCCACCGCGCTCGACATACGCGATGAGCGCGGCCCCTTCGCGCTCGTTCGAGGGAGGAAGCGGCCGGATCCCTGGCGCGATGACCTCTGGATCGGCGAAGTGGTTCTGCAGCCAGGGAAGGGGGCGCGTCACCGCAATCTGACCGAGCTGATCCGCCAGCCGGCCGTCTCCGTGACAGCGCGCACATCCCTTGCTCTCTGCCAGGGCGGCGCCGGCCACTTCCCGGACGGTCCATTCCCCCGCCGGTCGTCGCGGGGGACGGTCGCTCCAGCCGGCGACGGTCAACGACACGAGCGAAAGCAGCGCGGCGACGACCCCTCCGAGCACGATCGGCCTCTTCCGGGGATCCCGGTTCGGACTTCGATCCAGCCAGGGCAACAGCGCGAGCAATCCGACGACCAGCCCCGGCAGAATGAGCGCGCCGAAAATCTCGAGGCGCCCCGGCATGTACTTCAGCAGCTGGAACAGCCCGAGGAAATACCACTCCGGGCGCGGCACGTAGGTGGCATCAGCCGGATCGGCCATCCGCTCGAGATCCGGCATGCCGTGCCCGGCGAGCGCGCCGAGCACGGCCGCCACGATGACCATGACGACAACGTCACGAGCGGCCTGGTACGGATAGAACGGCTGGCCGGCGGCATGAGCCCCGGCACCCGATGGCACGGGCGGCCGGACGGGGCCGGAGATCCCGTGACGCCGCATCAGGAAGATGTGCGCGACCACGAAGGCGACGATCGCCGCGGGGAGCACGATCACGTGGATCGCGAACCAGCGTGAAAGCGTGAGCGCGCCCACGTGGCCTCCGGGCGCGCCGGCGAGGGCGGCCATCGTATCGCCCGCAAGCGGGATCAGCTTCGTGATATTCACGGTGACCACCGTTGCCCAGTACGCGCGCTGGTCCCATGGCAGCAGGTAACCGGTCAACGAGAATGCGAGCACGATGAGCAGAAGCGCAACGCCCGTGAGCCACGTGGCTTCGCGCGGAGCTTTGTACGATCCGAAGGCGATGACCCGCAGCATGTGCAAGACCGCGGCAATCACGATGGCACTGGCGCCGAAGAAATGCAGCCCGCGAACGAAGGACCCCAGCGGGACCTCGCGCATGATGAACTGCACGCTCTGATAGGCATGGTCCGGCGTCGGCGCGTAGTACAGCGCGAGCGCGACGCCGGTGATGCCCTGGAGCGCCAGAAGGAACAACAGCACGCTGCCCAGCGTGAACCACCAGCCGATCCCGGGCGGAAGCGGCTCGTCGAGCAGACGCGACAGGCCAGTCCGATAGCCGGTGCGTGCGTGCAGCCATTCGCCGAGCGCCTTCATCACAGCCGGACCTCGACGTCTCCCTCATCCGTGATGCGCGCCGCCAGGGCCAGCAGGGGGCGCGGCGGAGGACCGGCGGTGACGTTTCCGTGCGCGTCGTACTCGCCACCGTGACAGGGACACTTGAACCGCTGCGCGCCGTTGTCCCAGCGCACGCGGCAACCCAGGTGCGTGCAGGTGGCAGACATCGCCCTGATGCCAGTCAACCCATCCCACACGACAAAGACAGTCTCGTTCACGCGGGCGCGCGACCACCCGTCGTCTCGCGCGACCGCCAGGACGGCAGGAAATGGCGTGTCGGGATCGAGGTCGCCAAGCGACGCGCCGCGGAACCACTGCTGGCGTGCCGACGCCCTGGGCACGAGCGCGAAACGCCCGACGACCGAGGCGAGGCCGGCGGCGAGCACGCCAAGGGCCGTGTTGACGAACGCTCGAAGCACGAGACGCCTGCCGTGTGCCGGGTCGGTACGGGTCATCACGCTGCAGCAAAGCGAACCGCGCGCCACGCCAAAACCGGGGGAAAACCCGTCATTTGCGGCCGAAGCCGCTCACGCGTTTTACGAAAAGCGTAAGAGGTTTCGTGCCGGCACTGCCATGAGCCGCTCCGGCCCGATGTTGCGCATTCCCGGGTGGAGGTTCGAATGCAGACACGATGGGTGCTGATGGTCGCGGCCTTGCTGGCGTCGGCACCCGCCACGGCACAGACGCCCGGCGCGCCGCGCGGAGATGCCAGCGTGTCGCTGGGGTGGCTTCACTCTGACGTATCCGCGCTCAGCCGCGGAGAAGACAACTGGGCGTTAGGCCGCCTGACGCTGGCCGGCCAGGCGGGTTTCTACTGGACCGAGCACCTGAAGACCGAGGTCGTGGCGGAGCGATCGGACCACGAGGATGTCTTTATCGGCGAGAGCATCCTGCTGCCAGCGGGGCGGACGGCGTGGCGGAGCACCCAGCACGACATCCAGGACACGCGGCTCTCGATCGGACAGTTCTACCAGTTCGGCCGCAATACGTGGGCGCACGTTTCGGTCGGGGCGGGTGTGAGCGTCACCTGGCGTGACATCACGAGCGAGACCTCGCCGTTGATCGTGTACGACCGCAGCGGCCAACAGCAGCTTGAACCCGGCTCCACGCGAACCTCCGCGGACACCCGAACGAACGCGTTTGCCGCGCTGGCGTTGAAGGCATACCTCACGCCGCGCGCGTTCTTCCGTTCGGATCTTCAGACCGACTTCCGGTCGTCGATCGACAACCTCGCCGTGCGCGTCGGCTTTGGCATGGACTTCTGAGGTGACGTCATGAAGAAGACAGTGGCGGTGATATTGTGCGCGGCGCTCTCCGCGCAGTGCGCGGGAGTGCGGGCGATGCAGGGGGGCGCGCGCGTGCAGGAGGCCACGCGCGTGGATCCGGCGCTCGTCCGCTCCACGGCGGAACGGATCCCCGCGGGCGCGCGCGTCCGCGTGACCCTTACCGACGGCCGTCAGATGAAGGCGGTGATCGTCGGCGTCGACGCGCAGGATGTCGTCGTCCGGGAGCGCACGCGCATCCCGGAGCCTCCGGTGCGGATCCCTGCCGAACGCATCACGTCAATTGAACTCGACCAGGGGATGGGGTTCGGCAAGGCGTTGGCGATTGGCGTCGCGATCGGTGTTGGGCTCACCTTCAGCGTGCTGGCGATCCTGTTCGCGACGCTGGACGACTAACGGCATCGCCGCAGAACTCGCAGAAACCGCGGAAACGCGCTTCGAAAAAGCCCTGCGCGTTCCGCGCGTTCCGCGGCGGGACTGGGGAGCTACTTTCGTGCGCGCGCGGCCTCGACGAGCGCTCTCGCGCGTGGCGTGCCGAACAGCTTCAGCCGCGCGAGCGCTTCGTCCCTCAACTTCGCATCCCGCTCGCTCTCGGCGATCGCGATCAGCTCGTCCTCCCCGGCGGCCGTGAACAACGCGATGATGATCGGCAGTTTCAGCTCGGGGTGCTGCCGGTACAGCATCGCGAGCTGCGTTCGCGCTCCCGCCTGGCCGAGCGCGGCGACGGCGCTCTCGCGCAGCGACCATTCCCCTTCCGAGCGCGCGATCCGCACGAGGCTCTGCGGCTGGCGCGTGGCGCCGAGCGCGCGGATGACCTGCGTTTTTACCGGGGAGGAACCCGACGAGTACAGGTCGGCCAACAGCTGCGCGGCCTCAGGGGATCGCGCGAGCCCAAGGACTTTCACGGCGGCAAGCGTCACCGGCTCGGGGCCGATCCTGGCGACGTCCGCCACGGCCGAACGCGCATCCGGGCGGTCGGACTGCATCAGCACGAACAGCGCGCGGCGCGCCTGGTCCACGTCTGTCGTCCTGAGGGCCACGTCCTTGAGGATCGGCACGGCGCGCGTCGGCTCGACGCGGATGAGGCTGCCAAGCGCCTGGATGCGCAGATCCACCTCGGCGACGATTTCCAGGTCGTCGATCTCGTCAGCCTTCACCCACTGTCGCCGGGGGCGAGGGCCACGCGCGGGAGGCGCGGGCGGCGGGGGTGGTGCCGGCACCGCGTGCGGGGCCGGAGCGGCCGGTGGCGGCGGAGGTGCCGTCGCGTACTCCCACAGGACGTCGTTGCGGTTCAGCCGATGTGCGATCTCGATCTTCAACGACCGCGCGGGAAACGCCCAACGGCTCCGCGGGAACCGGCGCTCGAGCTGTTCGATCGCCTGCAGGGCCGCCGCGGTGTCGCCGGTCTGATGAAGGCTGTGCGCGAGCCAGAACGCGGCTTCGTCACGAGCCGGCTCGTTCGGATCGTCGTACGCCGCGCGAAGCTCGACGATGGCCCGCCGCCACTGCTCGTCGGCGATCAAATCTTTCGCGCGGGACAGCCGTTCGGAGTCCGCCGCGAAGGCGAGCGCCACCGTGGGCACCCATATGGTGGCCAAGAACGCCGGCAGGTATTTCCTGGACATGCCGCTATAACTCCCTGAAGCCCATGCGGACGATGAGGTCGCGCCCGCGGATGATGCGCTGGAGGCGCTGCAGTTCCGGCGGGTCGGCGTCGGACGCCATTGACGCCTGCAGCAGCACGGTCTCGAGATCGCCGAGGAGCCGCGCGAGCCGCGCGTCGCCGCGATCGGCGGCCGACAGGCGGAACAGGCGCGTCTCGGGCAGCAGCGATGCCGCCAGCGCGCGCTCGTACTCCCAGTCTGCGGCGCTCGCGCGCTCCGTGTCTTTCATGACCAAGCCGAGCAGGACGATCTTCGCGCGCTCGAAGTGCCGCGCCGCCGCCGCCTCGAGCGCCGCGTCGCCTGCCGTCCCGTTCACGGTCGCCTGGCGCGGCGGCAGGCTTCGCGGCTGCCAGACCAACCCGAGCGCGACGCCGACGAGCAAGGTGGCAGCCAGAGCGAACCACGTCATCACGTGCCACGTCACGTGCCACGTGCGACGTGCCACGTGCGACGTGCTGACGTCCGCACGTGGCACCGTGGCACGTCGCACCGTGGCACGTCGCACGTCGCACGTGGCGGCGCCGAGGCGCCGCATGAAGTCGGCCCACTCGGCATCCGTGCGCGTGACAGATGCGCGATCATCGAGCGCCGCGCGCACCTGTTCCAATTCGCCGACCGCGGCCGCGCACGCCGCGCACGTGGCGAGGTGTCGCTCGAAATCGTTGCGGGCGGCGGGATCGAGCTCGCCGTAGAAATACAGCGTGGGCGTCTCGCCAGCGGCGCGCGGGCAGATCGTCATGAGTTCGCCACTCCGGGCCGGTGCGCGGCCGCCTCGTGCGTCCGCCCGGCGCGCACGCCGCGCACGCCGCGCAGCGCGTGGCGCAGGCGGTGCACCGCGGAGTGGAGCTGCCGCTTCACGGTCCCCTCCGCGACGCCGAGCGCGTCAGCGATGTCGGTGAGCTTCAATCCTTCGAAATGGCGCATGGCGAAGATCACCCGCTGCTGCGGCGGCAGCTTGTCCACTGCCGCCTCGACGGCGCGCCGGACCTCGCCGGCGTACACGTGCTGCTCCGGTCCGGGGTCCGCGGCAACCGGGTCGTACGGTCGTTCGTCTTCCCGCGCGGCGTCAAGCGACGTCACCGGGGTCCGCCGCCGGCCGTGATCGATGCACGCGTTCATCGCGATCCGATAAAGCCAGGACGCGAATTGCGCGTCGTGCCGGAACGAGGCGAGGGACCGGTGCACCTTGAGGAACACGTCCTGCGCAATGTCGTCCGCGTCGAAGTGGTTGCCGGCATACTGGAACGCCACCCGATACACCAGCCCCCGGTGACGCTCCACCAGGGTCATGAAGGCGGCACTGTCCCCAGCCGCGGCTCGCGTGATGAGCTGAGCGTCATCCATTCAGCTGGCGCCAGAGGTTAAGACGGTGGGAGCCCCTTCGGGGTTGATCAGGCACCTGTCAGGTATACTGGTGAGATGCTCATGACCCCTCGAAGCCCGCAGATCGCCAATCCGCTGCGCCGGAACGTCGCCATCGTGGCCCACGTGGACCATGGCAAGACGACGCTGGTGGACGCGATGCTGCACCAGAGCGGGGTCTTCCGCGCCAACGAGCGCGTGGCCGAGCGCGCGATGGACAGCAACGAGCTCGAACGCGAGCGGGGCATCACCATCCTGGCGAAGAACACGGCGGTGCACTACCGCGATCCCGAGACGGACGAGGGTCTCCTCATCAACATCGTGGACACGCCGGGGCACGCGGATTTTGGCGGCGAGGTGGAGCGCACGCTGTCGATGGTGGACGGCGTGCTGCTGCTGGTCGATGCCTCCGAGGGGCCGCTGCCGCAAACGCGGTTCGTGCTCCGCAAGGCGCTCGAGCGCCGCCTGGCGCCGATCGTCGTCATCAACAAGATCGATCGGCCTGACGCCCGGCCGCAGGAAGTGCTGAACGAGGTGTACGACCTCTTCATCGATCTCGACGCCACCGAGGATCAGCTCGATTTTCCGGTGCTGTACACGAGCGCGCGCGCGGGAACCGCCTCGGTTGCGCTCGACACGCCGGGGACGGACCTCCGCCCGTTATTTGACGCCGTTCTCCGGAGCGTGCCGGCGCCACACGGCGATCCGTCCGCGCCGCTCCAGATGCTCGTGGCCAACCTCGACTCCAGCGACTATCTCGGGCGGATCGCGATCGGCCGCATCTTCAACGGCACGGTGACGATCGGCGACGCGATCACCGTCTGCAAGCTCGAGGGAGCGCAGCAGCAGACGCGTGTCACCAAGCTGTTCGCGTTCGAGGGGCTGAAGCGCGTCGACATCGAATCGGCCGCCGCCGGCGACATTGTCTGCCTGGCTGGGATTGAAGACATCACGATCGGCGAAACCGTGGCGGACCCCGAGCACGCGACGCCCATCCCGACAACGGCCATCGACGAGCCGACCGTTTCGATGATCTTCGGCGTGAACACCTCGCCGCTCGCCGGCCGCGAGGGGCAGTTCGTCACGTCGCGCAACCTGAAGGACCGGCTCGATCGCGAACTGCTCGGCAACGTGTCGATTCGCGTGGAGCCGACCGACACGCCGGAACAGATGAAGGTGCTCGGGCGCGGCGAGCTGCAGCTGTCAATCCTGATCGAGATGATGCGGCGCGAGGGGTACGAGCTCCAGGTGTCGCGGCCGGAGATCGTCACCCGCGACATCGGCGGCACGCGCGTCGAGCCGGTCGAGGAGCTGGTGATCGACGTGGCCGACGAGTTCCAGGGCGTCGTCATCGCGCAGGTCGGGACGCGCCGCGGCGTCATGACCAAGATGATCAATCACGGCAGCGGCCGCGTGCGGCTCGAATTCCGCATTCCGGCGCGCGGCCTGATCGGCTTCCGCTCGCAGTTCCTCACGGAAACCAGAGGCACCGGGATCATGAACCACATCTTCTCGGGCTGGGAGCCGTGGCACGGCGCGATCCCGGCGCGTCCCACCGGAGCGCTGGTCGCGGACCGCGCGGGAGTGGCCACCGCGTACGCGCTCTCGAACCTGCAGGAGCGCGGCGAGATCTTCATCGATCCCGCGACGCAGGTCTATGAAGGCATGCTCGTTGGCGAGAACTCGCGCACGAACGATCTGGACGTGAACGTCACGAAGGAAAAGAAGCAGACGAACATGCGCGCGTCGACGGCCGACGAAGCCATCCGGCTCATCCCGCCGCGCAAGCTCGGCCTCGAGCAGGCGATCGAGTTCATCAACGACGATGAGCTGGTCGAGGTGACGCCGAAGAGTATTCGCCTGCGGAAGAAGATCCTGCAGGCGAACATGAGGCCTCGGAAGACCGACTAGGCACGAGTCATCAGGCGCGAGTCGGAAGGCTGACGCACGAGGCGCAACCTGGTGCCTCGTGCCTGGTGCCTCAAACGAACGGGCGCAGGGCGTCGGCCACGAACACGTCTTCCGGCTGCGCGCCAAGCAGCTCGACCTTCCCGTTGACGACCGTCTTTGGCACGCCCGTGATGCGGTAGCGCTGCACGACGTCTGGAAACTCCGCCGCGCCGACCGACGCCATCGTCACCTTGTCACTGAGCATCGCCATCCGCATCGCCAGGCTCACGGCCCGGGGACAGTGCGGTCAGGTCGGTGTCACGAACACCTGGATGTGAACCGGCTCTTTGAGTGACGCGAGCAGCGCCATGCTGTCCTCGCTCAGGCCCACTTCGTCGGCGCCCCCCGTCAGCAGGATCGATTCGAGCAGCGACGAAAATTCGTAGCCGTGCGGCGCGCCGAAGAAACGGATGCCGTGGTCCGTGCCGTTATCGCCGAGCACCGCAACGGCGGGCACGCGGTCGATGCCGAGGCGCGCGGCCTCATCCTTCTCGAGGAGGAAATTGCGCTCCTCGAGCGTGATCTTGTCGTTGATGCGCACGACTTCGCTGAGCACCTGCTTCGCGATATCGCAGGTCTCGCAGTTGAGCGTCTGCGTGAAGAAGACGATCTTTACGGGGTTCTTGAGCTCGGCGAAGGTTTCCTGGAGCTGCTTCAGATCGGCGTCGGCGAGAAGGGCCACGAAGACATTTCATCACAGAATAAGGGGGACAGTCACACTTTCCGAGGCAGCGGCCCAGGAAAGTGTGACTGTCCCCCTTACGCGGCTCAGACCCGGGACTGCTCCGCGCCCTCGACCCCGAATGCCGGGGCGTGCACGAACGTCTCGGCCTGCGCGGGGAACTGCGTCGTGTGGCTTTCCTTCACACGAAACGCGACCACGTCGGCGTTGGGCTGCGTCGCGAACTGGTGCAGCAGGTCGTCGCGGCGGCGGCGAGCCTCTTCGAGGTCCGCCGTGCCGAGCGAGCGCCGCACGCGCTCCTGCCGCCACCCGTCGTACACGACGGTGAAGGCGATCCACCACAGGCGGCCGTTTCTCCAGAGATGATGATTTGGATTAGGTATGGATGCGACAGGCATTGGTGTTTTCTCCTCGGCCAGCCCTCCCGCTGGCCTTGAAAAAACACCCGGAGTGCCCGCTGTTGCCTCTGGGCTTGGCAGGCCGGACACTTGTTTGTCCCGTCCGGTTGCTCGGGACCGCATCTCCGGCAGCGCGCGGGGGAACCGCTGGGGCTGCCGGAAGGCACCTTGGGATGTCCGCCCCAGGTTGCCGGGCCCACGCTCTCCAACGTGGACCGCTCCGGATGTCTGCCCAGACTATAGCCGGAACCCCCCCGAAAGCTCAAGTGGGGGGCGTGTCATAGCGCACGGCGCCAGGCTCCAGGCAGGGTTAAGGGCTCAGGGTTCAGGGTTTTAGGTGTGCCGTGTACCACGCCAGCGCACGCTCGATGGCGTCCGCGACGTGACCGGTTTCGCGCAGGCCGTGGCCCTCGCGCGGATAGCGCACCATCACCGTCTCCACGCCCGCATCTTTCAGCGCGATGAAGAATTGCTCCGCCTCCGCGATGGGGACGTCGTTGTCATTCTCACCATGGATGAAGAGCGTTGGCGTCTTCACGTCCTTCGCGTAGCGAATCGGCGACCGCTCCCACAGCTTGTCGATCAACCCCTTCTCGTGCGGGTACGACCCGAACTCCACGGCGAGGTAGTCGTGGTAGTACGCCATGTAGTTGAAGCTCACGAGGTTCGCAATGCCCGCGATGGGCACCGCGGCCTTGAACCGGTCGGTCTGCGTGATGAGCCAGTTGGCGAGCTGCCCGCCGTAACTCGTGCCCTCGACGAGTAGCGCCGTGCGATCGATCCACGGGTATCTCGCAACGGCCGCGCTCACGCCGGCCAGTACGTCCTTCGCCTCGCCTCCGTTCTGGTCGCCGAAGATCGCGTCGGCAAATTTCTGCCCGTAGCCCGTGGAGCCCCGATAGTTCACCATCAGCGACGCGAAACCGGCCCCGGCATAGATCTGCGCCTTCGCATTGAATGACGCCCCCTGCTGCGCATGCGGGCCGCCATGGATGACCGTAACGAGCGGGTACTTCCGCGCGGGATCGAACGCCGCCGGCCTCGTGACGAACGCCTCGACATCGAGACCGTCGAAGCTCCTGACCGTGAACGACTCCACGCCGGCGATGGCGCGATCGTGAAGGAACGCATTGTGGTCCGTGAGGACCCGCCTGTCCGAGCATGCCGGGCGCCGGTCTGACGACCGGCGGCGGCACGCGATCAGATCCGCGGGGCGATCGCGCGTGGTGACGGCAGCCGCGATGACGTCGCCGGCAATCGACCAGGCTCCCACCGACCCGCCCGCGTCGACCGGGCGACCCTCCAGGTAGAGGTGCGTCGCACCCCGCTCCTGCACCGTGAACGCCACCTGGCCGTCGACCCACCTCGGGGCCCCCTGCCGGTTGTCGATCTGCGCGCCGACCTCGTGCCGGCCGCTCCCGTCCGCGTTCATCATCCAGACGTGCGTGTCCTCCATCGTCGTCTCGGATGACGTCAGGTCGCGCTTCGTGCCGAGCAACGCGATGCGCGATCCGTCTGGCGACCAGCGCGGAAAGTACTCCGCGCTTTTCGTCTCCGTCAGGCGGCGCACGGCGCCGTCGCTCACCCGGACGGCGAAGACGTCGTAGTTGAACGCGCGATCGGGATCGCGCTCCCGGTTGGAGACGAACAGGATCTCGTCACCTTTCGGCGACCAGTCGATGGAGTGCTCGTAGAAACGTCCCTCGGTCAGCTGTCGCACCTTCTTCGTGGCCACGTCCACGATGAAGATGTGCAGCCGGCGATTGTCGTTGAACCGGGTGCTTCCCTCGGACGCGGTCGGTTTGTAGAGATATCGCGTGATCACCATCGGATCGCCGTTCGCGTCCTGCTCGGGGCCGGGCGTCGACGACACGAAGGCGATCTGCTTCCCATCGGGGGACCAGGCGATCTCCTCCCCTGCCGACGGCAGGGGATGGTTGGTGCCTGAAACGTGGGCGACGCGATCGGCCTCGGTCTTTTCGGCCTTCGACCCGAGGCCCTCGACCTTGACGACGTCGATGCCGGCACTCCCGTTGTCCCAGCCGGCGTACGCGAGAGCGTGTCCGTCGGACGACCATCTCGGATCCGCCCCATCGCCGACGAGCGACGGTTCACCGCTCTCCACCTGCGCCACCCAGATCTGCGGGTACGGCCGGCCAGGCCTGTCGCTCTTGTAGACCGTGTATGCCACGCGCCTGCCGTCGGGCGACAGCTGCACGTCGCCCACCGACCGCAGCCGGTGGAGGTCGGCAGTCGTCAGCGGCTTCTGCCCGGCCGCGCCCGCGAGCGCGCCGAGGGCGACGATGACAACGGCGGCTTGAAAGGTCCGGCGCCTCATAGAAGAGACGGCGCCTCGCCGCTCAGGAACTTCGGCAGCTCCTGCGCGCTGAACTGCAGCCCCACGTAGAACGGCCCGAACTCCGCGAATTCCGCGGTCGCCCGGTCGAAGCGCATCTCGTAGATCAGTTTCTTGAACACCAGCGGATCGTCGGCGAAAAGATCGACGCCCCACTCCCAGTCGTCGAAGCCGATGGACCCGGAGATGATCTGCGTCACGTTCCCCGAGTAATGGCGGCCGATCATCCCGTGCTCGCGCATCATCGCGGCGCGTTCCTCGAACGGCTCCAAGTACCAGTTCTTCCGCTCGCCGCGCCGCTTGTTCATCGGGTAAAAGCACACGTGCCGGCGCCGGGGCACCTCGGGAAACAGGCGCCCCGCCACGCGCGACTTCTGCGGCTCCATCTCGGCGTCGAACGCGGCGTCGTAGTCCCCGCTTCCCGGCTTCAGTCCTTTCGCCTGGAGTTGCTCGTGCACCTTCGCCGTCATGTCGTACATGCCCAGCTCCACGATGGACACGTACGACGTGGCTGGCTCGAGCACGTCGAACAGGGGCGTCTGCGCGAGCGCCAGCTCGGCCGCCTCGAGGTCGTCGAAGGCGCGGCGGAAATGGATCAGCATCAGATCTCCCTTGTGGCCGAGCAGATGTACGAGCGCCGTCCCGCCCGCGCGCGCATCCTCGGGGCCGCAAAGCGCGGTGCCGACGGACGAGGTCAGCTCGCGGCGCGACGCGTTCGTCATCTGCCGGATCGCGGGCCACTTTACGCGGAACATCTGGTGGAGCACGCTCCACCCTTCAAGCGTTTCGGGAACGAACGGGTTGTGCACGCTACATTTCCTTCGACTCGAAGACGACTTTCCCCCCCACAATCGTGACCACCGCGGTCGTCGCCGCGAGCGAGTCGGGCGGGGCCGTGAAGATGTCCTGCGAGAGAATCGCGATGTCGGCGAGCATGTTCGGCGCGATCGTGCCTTTCTCCTGCTCGGCGAACTCCGCGTACGCGGAGCCGTGCGTGTAGGCGCGCAGCGCCTGCTCCCGCGTCAAGGCTTCCTTCGGATTGTTCGGATGCAGCGTGGCGAGCATCAGGTTGAGCCCGGGGTTCAGCGGGCCGTCCGAGCCTATCGCAAGCGGCACGCCCGCCTCGAGCAGGGACCGCAGCGGCTGCACGGTCGCCGCCCGGGCCGGGCCGAATCGCGCGTCCATGTCGCGGATCGACAGGTGCGCGGGATTCTGCACGACGATCACGCCAAGGTTTTTCGCACGCGGGACCAGATCGCCCGCGAGCAGATCCCCGTGCTCGATCCGCACGCGGCGCGACTGCCACCTGAGCGGCGATCCCGCCGCGGTCATCACCGAGAACGCCTGCGCGACCGCGCCGTCGCCCGAGGCGTGCAGCATGACCTGCTCCCGGCTCTCGAGCGCCTTGAGCGCCATCGCGCGCAGCGACGCGTCCCTGAAGTTCGGCTGCCCGCGCCACTTCGGCCGGTCCGCGTAGTCCTGCCGCAGAAACGCCAGGCGCTCGATCGGCGTCCCATCGAGGATCCACTTGGTGCCCCACACGCTCAGGGCGGTCGCGGGAGCCGGAGGCGCGGTCGAGGCGGGAGGCTGCCACGTGGCGGGATCCTGCACGGGGAACCGGACCAGCCGGAGACGGATCGGCAGGTCCGCGTCCCGAAGCAGCGCGGCCACGCGATCGGCGTCATGCGAGTTCATGATCGCCTGCGCGCTCGTGATGCCGAACGACACCGCCTCGGAGGCGAACGCGCGAAACGCGTCGACGATCGCGGCGTCCGACATCCCCTCCGTCAGCGCGCGGTCCATGCGGGCTTCCGCGTACTCGTGCGCGAAGCCGCTGAGGGTGCGATCGCTGCCCCCCTTGCGCAGCCTCGTGAAAAATCCGCCCGGCGGGTCCGGCTCCGTCTCCGACAGCCCCAGATCCTTCATAATCGCCGTGTTGAAAAACGTGCCGTGCCCGGTCCACGCGCGCAGCAGCACCGGGTGTGCCTTTGACACCTCGTCGAGCCCGAACCGCGTCGCTTCGACGTCGTCGATGATCGTCGGCCCGATCGCCCCGGAGATCCAGGTGCCTTGCGGCGCTTTCGCCGTGGCGTCGGCCACCAGTTTTAACACGTCCTTGAAGGTCGGATCCGGCGTCGGCGAATCTCCGGTGCGCAGCTCGACGCCGTCCGGGTACGCCGGCGGATGGACGTGCGCGTCGTTGAAACCGGGAATGACCGCGCGGCCACCGGCGTCGATCACGCGCGTGGCCGGGCCGGTCACCTTCTTGATGTCGGCACTCCCGCCGACCGCGGCGATGCGGTCGCCGCGGATCGCGAGGGCCTGCGCGAAGACGGGCGTCCCGGCGTCCGGCTGAGCCGCCGGGGCGAAGATCTTGCCGTTCACGATGACGAGGTCCGCAGGCGGCGGAACCGGCGCCGGCTTCTGCGGGGCCGGGCGACGCTGCCGCGGCCGCCGCTGCGCGTCGAGCGAGGCAGGGGACAGACACAGCGTGAGGCCCAGCAGGACGAACAGGGGCTTGCGCATTCGCGCAGTATAATCGTCCTCGCCGAAGGAGATGACACGCATGCGATTCCGTCCGGCCCTGGTGCTCGTCACTCTTCTCTTAATCTCATCCATCTCATCCGCCGCTCCGGCGGCCCAGCAGGCGGCCGCCGCCGACAAGCCGCTTCGCACGCCCGACGTCATCTACGTCCCCACACCGCAGGAAGTGGTCGACGCGATGCTCGTCATGGCCGGCGTCAACGGCAAGGATGTCGTCTACGACCTGGGGTGTGGCGACGGCCGGATTCCAGTGACCGCGGCGAAGGTGTACGGTGCGCGCGCGGTCGGCATCGACATCGATCCCCAGCGGATTTCCGAGGCCAACGCGAACGTCGCGAGCGCCGGCGTTGCCGACAAAGTGAAGATCATGAACGCGGATCTGTTCGAGACCGATGTCAGCCGGGCCACCGTCGTCACGCTGTACCTGCTGCCGTCGCTCAACCAGAAGCTGATGCCCAAGCTGCAGAAAGAACTGAAGCCGGGCACGCGCATCGTCTCGCACGCGTTCGATATGGGCGATCAGTGGCCGCCGGAAAAGACGCAGGAAGTCAACGGCCGGCGGATCTACCTGTGGACGATTAAGTAACTGGCCTGCTCGTTGCTGCAATCTGGCGTGGAGGGCGCGATGGGGGACGACGAGGCTCAGCTGCAGGATCTCGAGATCACCGAGGGTGGTCGGGGCGTCCGGCTGGATGAATCCCCCGAGGGACGCCTCCTCCACGAGGAGACCCTTGCGCCCGGCCGCGCTTCGGTGCGTCTGCCCGATACGACGCGCGAACGATTTCAAGACATCGACGACCGCGCCGCGGATGCGGCCCGCATGGACGTGCGGCGCCGCGAGCATTCCGCCGAATAGCCTGTCGCGCATCGCCCGCGCCCGCCGATTGCGCAGGCGGAGAACGGCTGAGCTTTGATCCGGCGCGGCGGACATATGATCCCGGCTCTGATTGCGTGAGGCCGTTGAATGAGCACACACGTCACGTCGGGCTCCGCCGCGCTTGCCGCACTCCTCGCACTGCTCTGCACATCAGTGGGCGCCCAGGTGCCGCCGCCGCCGTCGCCGGAGGAACAGCAGCAGGAAGAACAGTGGATCCAGATGAAGATCGATCAGGGCGAATCGCACGCCTCCGGCGCGCGCCCCGAGCTCGGTCCGGTGATTCTCGGCAATCCCACGCAGGCGGTGGCCACGCTGCGCGTCGGTTTGTATTACTCGTTTACGAGCAGCGGCGCGTACTCCGAGTTCTTCACGCTCAGTCACCCGTTCGCCGACATCAGCCACACGGCGGGCGATGTCCACGTGCTCGACGGCGCGACGGGCAAACAGATCGCCGCCATCGCAGCCGGAGCGCTCACCCATGTCACCTTCGACGGCGCAGGCTACCAGGTCTCGGTCGATGGTGTGTTCCTCGGCTCGTTCGGCGGGCCGATTTTCTTCAAGCCGACGCAAGCGACGAACGAGTTCAGGGTGGAGAGCATCCGGCGGGGCACGACGGCCTTCGTCCCGCGTTACCGCGGCGCGATCGAGATCTCCCGCGGCACGCCGACGACCGCCGGGCGGCTGAACGTGATCAACATCGTGGAGCTCGAGGATTACGTTCCGGGCGTCGTCACGAACGAATCGCTGAACAGCTTCCACGTCGAGGCGCTGAAGGCGCAGGCGATTGCCGCGCGTGGATACGCGGTGGCGAACATCGGCCGCTTCGCCCGCTCCGGCTGGCCGTTCGACATCGTCGACTCCAGCTCGTCGCAGGTCTATCGCGGTGTGATGTCCGAGACCGTCAAAGGCCGACAGGCGTCGACCGACACCTCTGGACTCGTCGCGTCCTACAACGGGCAAATCATCAGTGCGCTGTACTCCTCGTCGTTCGGCGGGCACAGCGAGCACAACGAGTGGATCTTCAACAGCCCGTCGAGCCAGCTTCCCGGCACGAACGCGACGCCGTACCTCCGCGGGATCTACGACGGCGATGGGGTCGCACCGGATTTCACGAGCGATGCGGGCATCGCGTCGTTCTGGACCGCGCTGCAGCCCGACACGTTTGACGACTGCCCACGCGTGTCGAACGCGCGCAACCGGTTCTCGCGGTGGCGCATCGTCCTGTCGCCCGGGTACATCAGGACGCGGATGAACCTGTCCGGCCGGTCCGTGGTGATCTCGGGCAACACGACCGGCACGGTCACCGACGTCGAGATCACCCGCCGCATGGGCGCGTCTGCGCGCGCCGCAGTGGCGCGCATCACGCTGACGACCGGCGTGGCCGAGGTCCGAGGCTGGGACAACCTGCGCAACGTGCTCGGGCGGAGCGAGGTCATCACGCCGCCGCTTTGCACAGGCAGCAACATCATCGCGGGTTTCGTCCTGAACAATCCCAGCGTCGTCGAGGTCGTGCGCAATCCTGACAGCTCGCTGAGCCACGTCGTCTCCTGGGGCGGCGGGTGGGGACACAACGTGGGCCTGAGCCAGTACGGCTCGAACGGCCGCGCCTGGTCCGGCCAGAACTTCCTGGAGATCCTCAAAGGCTATTACACGGGTGTGGATGTCGGCTCGTATCCGATCGATATCGGACGCGATCCGGGGACCGGACCGCCGACGCTGCGCCAGCAGTTCATGGCGCCGAGCGCCCGCGGCACGCTCGTCGTCCGATCCACGGACCTGAAGGGGCTGCGCGTGCACGTCAACGAAGCGTGGGACATCTCGCTCGACGAAGCGGCGCTCGGGTCCGGCACGGTGAGCGTGGACCTGTCGCCGTACCTCGTCGCGGGGATCAACAGCGTCCAGTACAACCCCGTGGGACGGGACGGACGCGCCACGGTGACGGTCGCGATCGAGTGATTGAAAACGAGGGATGCCGTGGTACCATTTGCGGCATCCCTCACATGGCGCGCGCGACGGTCCACGACCTCAAGACGCTCATCCTCTCGTTCCAGCCCGTCGTCGCCATCGACAGCGTCGAGGAAGAGCGCGTCGAGTCGCTCGTGCGCGAGGTCGCGGCCGAGCTGCGGCTGCCGCTGTTCCAGTGGTCGGTGACGCGGGGTCTCACGCGCGCGGGCGGCGACGCCCATTCCACCTTCGGCACGAACGACCCGCTGGGCGTCCTGAAACACCTCGAGACGCTCACGGTGGAGGCGATGTTCCACCTGCGCGATCTGGCCGTGCACCTGCACCGAGCGGAGGTGCAGCGCGCGTTCCTCGATGCCGCCTCGAAATTCTCGAAGACGCGCGCCACGATGGTCCTCAGCGGCGTCTCGAACGAGCTGCCCGCGGCCATCGCGCACAGTGTCGTGCACCTGCACCTGCACCTGCCGGGGCCGGACGAACTGCGATCGATGGTCGGGTCGGTCGCCGGTGCCCTGAAGGCGAGCGGCCGCGCGGTCACGCTGGACCTGTCCCCCGCGGACCTCGAGGCGCTGGTGCTCGCGATGTCGGGGCTCACGCTCAACCAGGCGCGGCAGGCGCTCGCATACGCCGCGCTCAGCGACGGCCGGCTGACGGCAGACGATGTGGGGCGCATCCTCGAGCGGAAGGCGCAGCTGATTGAAGATGGAGGCCTGCTCGAGTACTACGCGCCGTCGGACAACGCGTTTGAAATCGGCGGCTTCGATCGGTTTCGGGCGTGGCTCGACCAGGCACGCGTGGGCTTCCAGCCGGAGGCGCGCGCGCTCAACCTGAATCCGCCGCGCGGCGTGCTGCTCGTCGGCGTGCAAGGCTGCGGCAAGTCGCTTGCGGCGAAGGTCATCGCGCGGCAGTGGCGCATGCCGCTCCTGAAGCTGGATGCGGGGCGCCTGCTCGACAAGTTCATCGGCGAGTCGGAAAAGAATTTCCGGCGGGCGCTCGAGATGGCCGAATCGATGGCACCCAGCGTCCTCTGGATCGATGAAATTGAAAAGGGCTTCGCTATCGGCAGCAGCGAAGCGGATGGCGGGCTCGGGCGTCGCCTGCTCGGCACGTTCCTCACGTGGCTGCAGGAACACAAGACACCCGTGTTCGTTGCCGCGACGGCCAACGACCTGTCGGCGCTGCCGCCGGAGCTCATGCGCAAGGGGCGGTTCGATGAAATCTTCTTCGTCGATCTGCCGGATGCATCCGAGCGCGCGGAAATCCTGAAGATTCACCTGCGCCTTCGCCACCAGGACCCGTCCACATTCGACACGGCGCTCCTGGCGGCGGCGTGCGACGGCTTCAGCGGCGCCGAAATCGAGCAGGCGGTCGTCGCGTCGCTGTATCGCACGCTCTACGAGAAGCGCCCGCTCGACACCTCGCTGCTCGGCTCGATGCTGAAAGCCACCGTCCCCCTCTCCGTCTCCCGCCGCGAGGACATCGCGGCGCTTCGCGCGTACGCCTCAGGTAGGTTCGTGCCCGTCAAGTAGGTACTCGCCTTGCTGCGCTTCCAGCCGGGGGACTCATGGCTGAGCAGCGCAAACAGGAATCTCTCGACAACGACGTCATTGCCGGCGACGAAGACCTGGTCGGGCGCGAGGTGGGAGGCGGCGAGCCGGCGTGGGAAGGACCGGCAAAACCCGAACGTCGCGAGGTTCCGGGCGGCGATCACCCGGCGCGCACGCCCGGCGGCACCGGCCCGAGCACGCGCGACACCGAACACGCCGTCGCAGACGATGCCAACGAGCAGTTGATCGGGCGGTCCCGTGTCGGGGGAGCGTTGAAGGCGAGAGCGCGGCCGGCGGACAAGTAGGCCGCCATCCGTGCCGCCGCCGAGGCACTACGGCGCGGGCCTGATCCTGAAAATCCGGTCGTCGTCGGCCGAGGGAGTCCCGCGGCCGTCGCGATTGCTGGTGGAGAAGTACAGGAAGCCGTCCGGTCCGGACACCACGTCGCGGATGCGGCCGTACACGCGCTCGAGCAGCCGCTCCTCGCCCGCCACCTCCGTCCCCGCTGCGTTCAGCCGAACGCGGTGCAGGTGCGTGCCCGCCAGCGTGCCGAAGAAGAGGTCGTTCGTGAACGCCGGGATGCGCGTGCCACGGTAGAACGCCATCCCCGAAGGCGCGATGGACGGCGTGTAGAACAGCACCGGGCGCTCCATGCCGGCGCGGCTTTCAGCGCCGGTGATCTCCGGCCAGCCGTAGTTGGCGCCCGCGCGAATCCGATTCACCTCGTCGAAGCCGGTCGGCCCGTGCTCGGTCTCCCACAACTCGCTGGTCAGCGGATGGAAATCGATCCCCTGCGGGTTGCGGTGCCCGTAGGAGAAGATCGGCGACGAAAATGGATTCCCGGGCGCGCTCGTCCCATCCTCGCGAATCCGGAAGATCTTCCCCGCGTACGATCCCAGGTCCTGCGCGAGCGATGCCGCCGCCGCATCTCCCATCGTCAGGTACAGGAAGCCGTCGGGCCCGAACTTCACGCGCGAGCCGTCGTGGACCGGGGCGGCGGGGATATTGTCGAAGAGGACGGCGCGTTCAGCGAGCGTGTTGTTCACCTCGCGATAGCGCGCGAGGCGGTTGACCGTGCGGCCGTCCGCGCGCGCGGTATAGACGACGTAGACGAAGTGGTTCGAGCCGAAATCGGGATGAAGCGTGATGCCGAGCAGGCCTGATTCGCTGACGGCGGAGACGTCATCAAGGGTAAGCGCCGGCGACGCCAGTAATTGACCGCCGCTGGCGATGCGGACGCGGCCTGGACGCTCGGTGATGAAAAGCCGTCCATCGGGCGCGAAGGCCATTCCCCAGGGCACAACGAGATTGCGAAGGTACGTCTCGACCAGAAATCGTGTGCCATCCGCGGCCGTATGAATGTCGCCCGTCGGCGGCGGCTCGGTCTCGCCGGGCTCGGGCGCCGGGCTGCAGGCCATCTGCGGCTGCTGCAGCGCGACGACCAGCGGCACGGCGAAGAGCCAGCTTCTCGGCATGACAGATTGCCGATCTCAGATCTCACGATTTCTCGACGACGAGATTGTTCGTGACGCCGAAAACGCCCCAGACCTCGCGCGCCTTGAAGCCGGCCATCGTCTTGTCCATCGGCGAGTTGACGAGGCCTTCAAGCGTCACGCGCCCGTTCTTGACGATGATCCGGATCGACGGGTTCGCGCCGAGCGCGTACCGATACAGCGAGGAATCGGCGAACAGCGAGCGATAGACGGCGAGGCGGATCCGGTCGTCGCCAAGGCTGGGCGGCAGGATCTCGATGTCGTTGATGACGGTGTCCACGCCGCGTACGCGCTTGACGGCCCGCTCCGCGTCGTTCTTGAGCCAGCCGGTGCGGACCTGGCCGCTGAGCCGGACGAGCCCTTTGCCGGCAACTTCGTACGCGAGGCTGTCGAACACGTCGTAGTACGGCAGCCGGAGCAGCGCAGCGCCGATCTCGTACTCGAGCTGGCGGGTGCGGACGTCCGACCGGACGACGGCGGACTGGGCCGCTCCGGACAGCTCTGCTGTTCCGGCGAGGAGCGCCGCGATAGCGAAGACTCCGAATTTCCCGAGTCGCATG
The DNA here is from genome assembly GCA_016184105.1 of Acidobacteriota bacterium. Taxonomy (NCBI): domain Bacteria; kingdom Pseudomonadati; phylum Acidobacteriota; species Acidobacteriota bacterium. The sequence goes on along the minus strand of JACPDI010000013.1, from coordinate 22,822 downwards.
GTCCCCCTCCTGCAGGCTGGCACCAACACCTCATGCATGGCTCTTGCCGTCACGAGGCGACGATAATCCCTAGTAAAAAGACGCAGGAGTGAAACCAACTGTCCCCGCCAGGCGTCATAGCCTATGAGCCTGCGCCTGATTAGACACCTGATTAGACGATGACTATGCCTCAGGATTTCCAAAGGAAGACGCCGAGCCGTCCGAAGCTCGAGTACGACGTCTGTTCCCGCTGCAACACGCTGTTCGACGACCAGGGCGAAGGCGGGTGGTGGTTTGAAGCGGGCCAGTGGTGGCACGAATGCTCCCCCGAGCGTCCCGCGAAGGTGGTCGTGCGCCGTCTGTCCCGCGTCGCGTGACCCCACGCTACGCCGTTGCGGCGGCGTATTCCTCGTAAGCGCCTTTGAAATCCTCCACGGCGCCGTGCTCGACGTGCCACACGCGCGTGCCGACCTCTTCCATCAGGTCCTGGTCGTGCGTCACCAGCAGCACCGTGCCCTCGAATTTCTGCAGCGCGATGTTGAGCGCGTTCACCGATTCCAGATCGAGGTGATTGGTCGGCTCGTCGAGGACGATCACGTTCGGCTTCTGCAGCATGATGCGGCAGAACAACAGCCGCGCCGTCTCGCCCCCCGAAAGCGCTTCGGTCGGCTTCAGCCCTTCCTCGCCGCTGAACAGCATCTGCCCAAGAAGGCCGTGGATCTCCTGGCGTGACGCCGCCGGATCGAATCGGTGCAGCCACTCCACCGCCGTGAGCCCCTTTTCAATCGCGCCCGTGTGATCCTGCGGGAAGTATCCGATCGACACCTCGTGGCCCCACCGGATGCTGCCGCCGTCCCGATCGCCACGCGACGCCGGCAGGTTTGGCGCGTCCGACAACAGCGCCTTCAGCAACGTCGTCTTTCCGGCGCCGTTGCGCCCGACGATCACGACTTTCTCGCCGCGATGGACCATGCCGCTGAATCCGGCTATCACCTGCTGGCCGGCGAACGCCTTCCGCACGTCGGCCGACTCCAGCACGTGGCGCCCCGACGGCCGCACCATGGAGAACTTGATGTAGGGGCGCTGAATGTTCGACCGCGCCAGCTCGGTCGTCTGCAGCCGCTCGACTTCCTTGCGGCGCGAGGTCACCTGGCTGGCGCGCGTGCCGGCGCCGAACCGCGCGATGAACTCGTTCAGCTGCGCGATCTTCTTTTCGCGCTGCGCGTTCTCCGCCTCGACGCGGGAGCGGATCTCGGTCTTCGCCACGACCATGTCGTCGTAGCCACCCGTGTAGGTGATGATGGTCTGGTAGTCGATGTCCGCGACGTGCGTGCACACCGCGTTCAGGAAGTGCCGGTCGTGTGAGATCACGATCAGCGTTCCGTCGTAGCGCGCCAGGAGCCCGACGAGCCAGTGAATCGAGTCGAGGTCGAGATGGTTGGTCGGCTCATCGAGCAGCAGCGCCTCCGGGTGGCCGAAGAGCGCTTGCGCGAGCAGCACCCGGACCTTCTGCCCGCCCTGCAGCTCTGCCATCGTCCGCTGGTGGAGCTCGTCGGGGATGTCGAGGCCCTGCAGCAGAATCGCCGCGTCGCTCTCGGCCGTGTAGCCGTCCTCTTCGCCGATAATGCCCTCGAGCTCTCCCAGGCGCATGCCGTCGGCATCGCTCATGTCCGCCTTCGCGTAGAGCTGTTCCCGCTCTCCGAGCGCGGTCCATAAGCGTGAGTTGCCCATGATGACCGTATCGATCACCCGAAACCGGTCGAAGGCGAACTGGTCCTGCCGCAGCACGCCGACCTTGCGCGGCCGCGCGACGGTGCCTTTCTGCGGGACGAGCTCGCCGGTGAGGACCTTCATGAAGGTCGATTTCCCCGCGCCGTTCGGCCCCGTCAAGCCGTACCGCCGCCCCTTGGAGAACGTGGCGGTCACGTCCTCGAACAGGATCTTGGACCCGAACCGCATGGACACGCCACTGACTGCAATCATTTCGATGGGCAAAACGATTATTCTACCACGCGAGCCTTCCCCAGACCGCCATGCACCGGTTGCTGATTCCGCGCCTCCTGCTCCCGGTGGCGCTCGCCGGCTGCGCCGCTCCCGCGGGACCTCGCCTGCTGTACACGCCGGACGATTCCGTACGGCCGGTGACTCATGTCGAGAGCGTCCGCGAGTACGACGTCGCGATCGCGAGCATCGCGTCCGTTCTCGAGCGTGACGCGGTGGGCGGATACCGGCGGGTCCTTCTCAATGAGGCCGCAATCGCGCGGCAGGAATGGCCGGCGCGCGTCGCATCGCTGGCACACGAGCTCGGGCACAGCCTGCAGTACGAGCTGGGGGGCGGGACGCAATAAGTGGGACAGTCACACTTTCCGTAGCAACATCAAGGAAAGTGTGACTGTCCCACTTATTTCACTGACCCCAGGAGTAGCCGACGCGGACGTACAGGAACCGGCCGTTCATGCCGAAGGGCGAGTGGCTGGGATACCTCTGGATGCCGTTGAACGAGTTCGGCGGGATGTTCAGGTCCGGATACACGTCGAACGCGTTCTGGATGCCGACCTGCACCGACGCATCACCGAGGCGGACGGTCATGTCGAAGTCGGTCAGCCACTTGGGGCTGAAATTCTGGTCGAGCGCTTCCGTGGCTGAAAAGCTGCAGAACTCGCCGTAGCGCTGCGACCGCATCGACGCGCTCACCGGGCGGCCGGACCATCCCGCGCCCAGAATCACGTTGGTGTGCGGCTGCCCGCACTCGATGCTGCGGCGCTCGATCCGATCGAACAGCACGTTCTCGAACCCCGCGAGCTGCGGCGGCGTCGGCAGCAGCCGGACGATGTCCGTGTCGTTGCGGTTGAAGCCGGCCGTCAGCCTCAACGAGTTGCGCTCGTCCAGGCTGACGCGATACGCAAACTCGCCGTCCAACCCGTTGGTGCGCGTGTCGATGGCGTTGGTGAAGAACCGCGCGCCGGTCGCGCCAAACGGCGCGAGCAGCGCCGAGATGCGCCCGCCCGTGAAATTGCCGGAGAACACGATCCGGTCGTCGATCTCGATGCGATACGCGTCCACCGAAATCTCCATCCCGTCAACCGGCTCGAGCACGAAGCCGCCGCTGATGTTCACCGACGTCTCCGGCTCCAGTCGACGCGCCCCCAGCGCGGCCGCCACCGGGCTCTCCACCGGGAAGGTGCCCACCTCGAAAGGCAACAGCGTGCCGCCGACGTTCAGGAAGTTGGTGCTGACCGCCGAGAACCACGACTGCTGCAACGACGGCGCGCGGAAGCCCGTGGACACCGCGCCGCGCACGACCACGCGCGAGACCGGCTCGAGGCGCACGGTCAGCTTGCCATTCGCCGTGTTGCCGAAGTCGCTGTAGCGCTCCGCGCGACCCGCCACGCCCACGCGCAGCCAGTCGGCAAGATCCCCCTCGAGATCGATGTACCCCGCGACACTGTCGCGCGATTCATCGACCTCGTTCGAGGGGCGGAACCCCGGGAAAACCTGCGCGCCCGGCGCCGCGCGTCCGCCGAGCTGGTTGGCAAAGCCGCCGTCGACATACGAGTGCTCTTCCCCGGCGAGGATCTGATACGCCTCGCGGCGCCACTCGGCGCCGAACGCGACGTTGGCGCGCCGGACCGGCCCGACGCTGACCGGCCGCGTGAAGTCCAGGTTGCCCACCCACTGATCGAACACGAACGAGCCGGCGTAGAACTCCGTCTGGTTCGGCGGCACCGCCGGCCCGAGCGACGCGTTCAGCGAGTTGGTGACGTGGAAGTCGAAGCTGTTGTGCCCCCACTCCAGGCTCGCGTCGTACGCCCATCCCCTCGCCGCGCCGCGCACGCCGCCGGTGAGCGACGCGTCGACCACGTCCGGCTCGATCTGCGGCAGGAATCCCTGCGGATAAATCGTCTTCCAGTTGCGGGCATCCCCCGCGAGGCGGTAAAAGCCGGCCGAGTTCCCAAGCCGCCGGCTGACGCCGCCAAACAGGTACAGCGATCGATTCTTCGCGGCGTTGAGCGGAAACTCGCCGTTGGCGAACACCATCGTGTCGTTCGTGTCGCCATCGCCCCACCGATGGTTCGGCTGCGGGGGCGGCTCGACGCCGGGGTCGGTCCCCTGCGGGCGTGGATCCGGGCCCGCGCGGTTCGTGCGGTTCCGGTCGCGATACTCCGCCGACACGTTGACGCCGCCGCCGAACAGGTCGAACCCGTAAGTGCCGCTCACCTCGTTCAGCTCGCCGTCTCCTTCACCGGTGCCGCCCACCTTGTAGGCGACGCTCTTGTCGGCCGTTCCCCCCTTCAGCACGACGTTGATGACGCCGGCAATCGCATCCGATCCGTACTGCGCCGCCGCACCGTCGCGCAGGATCTCCACGCGCTCGATCGCCGACGGAGGAATCGCGTTCAGGTCAACGCCCGTCGATCCGCGGCCGATGCTGCCATTGACGTGCACCAGCGAGCTGGTGTGGCGCCGCTTGCCGTTGATCAGCACGAGCACCTGGTCGGGACCGAGGCCGCGCAGCGTCGCGGGGCGCACGGTGTCGGTGCCGTCCGTGATGGTGGGTCGCGGGAAGTTGAACGACGGCGCCACCGCCTGGATGATCTGCGCCGTCTCGCTGAGGCCGGTCGCCTTCAGTTCCGCGGAGGTGATGATGTCGACCGGCACGGCGAGCTGCGCCTCCACGCCGGGCGCGCGCGATCCGACCGTGATCTCCTCGTGGAAGCCGACGGTCATCGAAAAGTCACGCGTCACCGACGCGCCCGTCAACGACACGCGCGCGGTCTGCGTCACCAGGCCGGCAAACGTCACGCGCAGGTCCACCGCCGACGCGCGCGCGCCGGCCGGCACGGTCAGCGTGTACTTGCCCGCGGTGTCGGTGGTCGCGGAAAGGCCCAGCGCGGGAATACTGACTTCCGCGCCGGGAAGCGAGAGACCATCAGCGGCCGTCGTCACGGTTCCGGTGATCGTGACCTCCTGTTGCGCAGCAGCCGCGCCGGCGGCGCCGAACAACACGACGGCGAACATCGCTGCGACGAGGGCGGACACGGGACGGACGCCGGCTGCCAGCATGAAGCCTCCGTGAAGAGAGACGCAGTGCGCGGGATTATAGCCCAACGGAATGTCTCGACATTCGCTCTTCTCCGCGCTACAGTCTGCCTCCTTGCAGTGGGCTGAGGAGGAGAAACGCATGAGATTGACCAGGTTCGCGGCGGCACTCGGAACAGCGGCCATCTTCGCGGCCGCGGCGGCGACTCTCGGGGCGCAGGCGCACGCGGGCATGCAGCCGAAGCCGGACACGGCGTCCGCGCACGCGATGGTCGCGGCCGGCGACGTCACGTGGGGCCCGGCGCCCCCGGCCCTCCCCGCCGGCGCACAGGCGGCGGTCCTCGCCGGCGATCCCACGAAGGCGGGCCAGTTCGTCATCCGCGTGAGATTCCCGGATGGCTACACGGTCGCTCCCCACTGGCATCCAACCGACGAGAACGTCACCGTCCTCGAAGGCACGCTCGTCGTCGGCATGGGCGAGAAGGCCGAGGAGAGCGCCATGCGCCCGCTCGCCGCCGGATCGTTCGTGAGGATGCCGAAGAAGGCGGCGCATTACGTGCGGGCGAAAGGGGCAACCGTGCTGCAGATCCACGCCATGGGGCCGTTCGAGCTGACGTACATCAATCCGCAGGACGACCCGCGCCTGAAGAAGACGCAGTAGCGATCGAGGCGCGGCGTTCGCGGCGCGCACGAAACCGAGATCGGCGCGCACGGATCTGTCGCGCGCACACCAGGCGGGGTTGGCCGATCCGCGCTAACCCCGCCGCCACAGCAGGTTAGCGCCCTCCTCTTCAGGCATTGCCGTTGCACCCTCCACGCCGACTCCCCCGGCACAAGGAGAGGCCTGTGGCCAAACGCCTGTTCGCAACCGTGTTCATCCTGCTGGTGTTCGCGGCCGCGGCGGTCAGCTCGCCCGCGCCGGCCAAAGCGTCGAAGCGTGCTGTCGCGGACCGTGGCGAGGTGGTGACCTTTGTCGGCTGCCTCCGCTCGGCGGACCACGGCGCGCGGTTCATGCTGACCGACATCACCGGACCGAACGCGCCACGGGCGCGCTCGTGGAAGACCGGGTTCATCACGAGGCGCAGCGTGAGCATGACCGTGACCAGCGGACGCAGCATCAAGCTGCGGGACAGTGTCGGGAAGCTCGTGCGCATCACCGGCCGCCGCGCCGGCGACGACCTGCACGCCGAGTCGCTGGCGTTTGCCGGCGCGATCTGCCGCTAGACGAGATCGGTCCGGCCGGACGGATCTCGTCACTCCTCACGCACCGCGTGCCCGCGACGCCCACGCGCGAGCACGCGGTCACTCTCGGACGACACTCATCCCCGCAAAACCGTTCTGCTCAGCTTGATTCCGCGCGATCGTGGGCCTACAGTGCTCGTGACCTTCTCTTGTGCTCCCCGGGGAACGTTCATTGACAGAACGCACGCTCTTTGGAACCCGCCTGCGCCTGGCGCGCGAGCGGCGCAAGCTTTCGATCGAGCGCATCGCTGAGGAAACCAAGCTCAGCTCGTCGCTGATTGCCGCTCTCGAAGACGGAACGTGCCGCCGATGGCCCGCCGGCCTCTACAGCCGGTCGTACGTGCGAGGCTACGCGGCGCTGGTCGGCCTGGATCCGGCCGAGACGGTCGAGGAATTCGCAACGCTGTTTCCCGACCTGGCGGTGCTGAATATCGATCGCGCGGCGCGAGGGGATGCTCTGGCGCTCGGGGCGCCGGCACCGGCGCCGCGCGTGGCGCGTCCGCCGGTCGCGCCGATCCGGTTGTTTCTCGACGCGACGCCCGCGCCGTGGTGGAGCCGGCTGCTGACGCGGCTGGCGTGGTGGCTGCACGGCGTCGCCAACGGCGGGCGCGCGCCGGCGCTCGAAGGTGCGGACGCCGACACACCGGCCTGGTCGCTGAACCCGCAGGTGGACCCATGAGCGAGCTGTCACTTCCCGCACTCGGCACCGGAGAGGCGGCCGCAGCGGCGCCGACCGAGGCCACGCGGCTTCGCGAACTCCTGATCCGCTATCATCACGCGCTCGCGACCGTAAAGGACCTGTCGGCGGCCCTGCTGGACGCGGTCCAGCCCGACGCGGCGCCCATCACGCCGGAGCAGGCGCGCGCGTACCGGCACTCTGTGGGTGAAGCGCTCGCCAGCGTGGAGCGTGGCGAGGCGTTCGCGCGAGACCTGTGGGGCGATTTCGAGGTCGAGCGCCGCATGGCTCCTGTCTCGGCGCCGCTCCCGCGCACGGTGAAGCAGGAGCGCAGAAGGCGGCAGCGAAAGGGCCCTGCCGCCTGAGTCTCACCTCGCCGCAGAACGCACGCGGGAAGCCGCAGAATCTCTACCGCCTCGCCACCTTTTTCGCGGCTTCCGCGATCCCCAGTTCCTTCGCAATCTCCGCCGCGCCGTAAACGTCGGCCTGGCGTTCACCACCGCGCTCCCCGAGTTCCCTCCGACGATGTCGTTGGTGGTGGAGAAGTTGACGGGGGTATTCATATCGAGGCGCGTCCTGGCGGCAACCCAGCGCTGCGGCAGCGCGAACGGCCGCGCGCCGGTCGCGCGCCCGTAGAGCCGATCGAGGCGCGTGAACGGTTCGATGCGGCGGCCGGCTTCCGTCCAACCCTGCACCGCGCCGTATGAGAGCCGCAGCGTGAAGGTGGCATCGGGGTACAGGCTGGTGCCGTACACCTTGAAGCGCGCGTCCGCAATCGCCTGCTGCGCGCGCTGCTCGGGCACCTGCACCTCGTTCTCGTACACCTTGCGCAGCGCCCGCGCCTCGCCGTCAATCTCACGAGCGAGCGCGATCATGGGATCCTGGCTCGCCTCGATTGCTGCCTTGCCGCCTTCGAAGAGCGCCGTTCGCACCTTCGGGTCTCCCAGCGTCGAGAGGGTGACGAGCGCCTTCGCGCGTTCGTCGGGCGATGCCTTCCCCAGCGACGACTTCACCACCGGGTGATCCGGCCCGAGGTACTCGCGCATGCGCTCGAGGGAGAACGACAGGCGCGCCTGTTCCAACTCCGGGTAGACGGGTGTCTCGGCGGCCAGCGTCTGCTTCAGATGTCCCAGTTGCGTGTCGGTGTACTCGCGCAACCGTTCGGCGCTCGGCTTGGCGCGCTCGTCGGCGGCGCGCAGCAGCGACCGCGCGTACGCGAAGAGGTCGCTGTTGAACCCGGCGCCCCCTTCGATCCACGTGTACGGCACGAGGATGTCCCGATACCTCGCCTCCGCGCGCGCGATGTCGTCCCACGCCGATCCGGCGCGCGCCTTCAGCTCGGCGCTCGCCATCACCGCCTCGCGAAGCTTCTGTTCCTGCCGGGCGCGCTGCTCCATCAGGCGATCGTCGAGCAGCGTCGCCAGCTGCATGCGCCGCACCTTGTGGCTGTTCTCGATCGTGTCGAGGTAGTCCTTCGCGGTGCGCGCCGCCTCGGGGGAGGTCTTCGAATATTGCGCCAGCCGGCCGCGCAGTTCCGAGAAGCGCAGCAGCCAGAACGGCAGGAACAGGTCGCGCTGCGTCTTCAACTGCGCGATCGTCAGCAGCCGCTGCGTCGTCCCCGGATGGCCGGAGACGAAGACGGGCTCCCCTTCCTTCGCGCCCGCCCAATTGAAGGACAGATGACCGGGTGTCGCGGCGGGCTTGCCGTTCTCGTACACGCGCAGGAGCGACATGTCGAGACACCACCGCGGGAACTGGAAGTTATCCGGATCACCGCCGAATGCGGCGATGTCAGACTCCGGCGCAAACGCCAGCCGCACATCGTCGTAACGTTTGTACTTGTAGAGCCGGTGCTGGCCGCCCTGGTAGAGCGTGACCGCTTCGCACTTGAGCGGACGGCCTGCGCTCCTGGACTCTGCTTCGCAGCGCTCCTCGAGCTTCGTCAGCACCTGGTTGCGCGTGCGTGCGGCGTCCGCGGCGGCGACGCCCGCCAGCGCACGCGTCACGTCGGGCGTGACATCCTGCGTGTCCATCAGGACGGATGCCTGCTCGCCCTGGCACCGGATTTCATCGTTTCGCGCGTCCGCGAGGTAGCCGCCGGCCACAAGATCGCGCTGCGCGGTGGAGTTCTCCGCGAGGCACGTCTGGGCGCAGTGGTGGTTGGTGAGCACCAGGCCCTCCGGGGAAACAAAAGACGCCGTGCACCCGCTCTCGAGGCGCACCACCGCGGTCTGCAGCCCGTCGAGCCATTCGTCCGTGATCTGGACTTTGTATTTCTGCGCGACGTCCGCCTTCGGGAAGTTATCGAGCGTCCACATCCCCTCGTCTATGCGGCCCGCCGCCGTCGCGGCGAACAATGCCGTCAGGGTGATGGCAAGGATGAGTCGTTGCATCTTTCAACCTCCGCGGAGCGGCATTGCAGCCCCGACGTTCGAGGATATCAGAGCATTCAGATGCCCGCCTTGTGCTGTGTCACCGCGGCGCGCTGAGCGAAGAATTATCCACGCGCGAAGGCGCACACGCGCGCAACTATTGCGACGGCCGCGTCCTTACCTCACGCAGTTCCGCTGTTTTCCGCAGAAATCATCCGCGGCACGCAAGTGGCGATAGTCGGGATGCAAGGCACGTCGAGACGATGCTACTATCCTCGGAGGACGGGAGATGGCGGACGAATCGCTGGAGCGCAGGATCGACCAACTGGCCGCGGAGATGCGGCAGGGTTTCGATCAGGAGAATGCGCGGTTCGGGCAGGTCGACGCCCGATTCGAAGCGGTCGACCGGCGCTTCGACGAAATGACCGAAACGCTCAAGAGTCACATGAGCATGGTCGGGGCGCGGCTGGAGATGCGCTTCCAGCAGGTGCTGGATGGGCACTTCGCCTTGCGCGATCGCGTCGACGCGCACGAGCGCCGCCATGACGCGACCGATCGGAGGCTCGACGCGATCGACGGGCGCGTGACCGCCCTCGAGCATCGCCGCAAACATTGACGCCGCCCGAGGCGGTGCGTCCCCTCACGCGGCAGCGCCCTCTCATGATGCAGCTCACCATCAGGCAGGCGGAGCTTGCCGATGCGGCGGCTGTTGCCGCCATCTACAACCAGGGTATCGCCGAGCGCGGCGCGACGTTCGAGACAGAGCCACGCAGCGCCGCCGATATCGAGGCGCGGCTGCAGGACCGCGCGCGGTTTCCGATGGTGGTCGCCGAGGAAGACGGCCGCGTGATCGGATGGGCGGGCACGGGCAGCTATCGGCCGCGGGCATGCTATGCCGGCATCGCGGAGGTGTCCGTGTATCTCGATCGCGCCGCTCGCGGCCGCGGCGTCGGCCGGCGGCTGCTCGAGGCGCTCGCCGCCGTCGCGCGCGAGCGCGGCTACTGGAAGCTCGTCTCGCGCGTGTTTCCGTCCAACGCCGCGAGCCGCGCGCTCTGCCGCGCGTGCGGCTTCCGCGAGGTCGGCACCTACGAAAAGCACGCCCGCCTCGACGGCCGATGGCTCGACGTCGTCATCGTCGAGCGGCTGATCCCGGAGAACCAGTCGCAGCGCCCGCCAATCGCGACGTAGCTAGTGCCCGGCGTTCAGCCGGACGAGCGCGCGATCGTTGTGCGCGGTCGCGAAGACGACCAGCCCCTGGTCCTGACCGCGCCCTGACGTGGCATACAGGTGGTGGATGTCGATCTCCTCCTGCGCCAGCTTGTCGGTGATGCTCCGCAGCATGCCGGGCTTGTGCGGGATCTCGGCGACGACGACGTCCACTTCGCGCACGTGGTAGCCGCGCGCCTTCATCGTGTCTGCCGCGCGCGACGTGTCGTCCATGAGCAGCCGGATGACGACGTCCGGCCCCTCCACCCAGGCGCTCACGGCGAGGATGTTGAAGCCCTTGTCGGCGAGCGTCTTGGCGACGCCGTTGAGCGTGCCGATCTCGTTCGGCATTCGCAGGACGATTTCCTTCGCGAGATGTGCTTTGAGCATGAGCCGCTCCTTCATCTCAATCGTGGGACGTGGGCCCCGCAGTGTTCAATTTCCGGCGCCGCGCGTGCGGATCGGGCACAGCCGTTAATTCGTTGACCCCGGGTGCGTCGTACCGCATTCTATAGCGACCGCATCCAAGGGAGCACCCAATGACTGTGTCGCGCAATCAGCTGATTGCCGCCGCCGTGGTAGTCGTTTTATTGCTGGGAACCGCCAATTACTTCGGCCGTCTCTCTTCGTCCGGACCCACGCGTTCCGATGCGACCGCCTCGATGCCGCCGCTGCCGATGGGGGACGTCACCGGCCTGTCGCGCGACGCGCAGATGCAGGTGACGGGGCTGTCGGTCAGCGCCATGATGTTCGTCTTCCTGCACGAGGCGGGGCACATGCTCATCTCCGAGCTGAAGCTGCCCGCGATCGGCCCGCAGGAAGACGTGGCCGACGAGTTCGCGACTTTCGTTCTGACGTCCGCGCTCACCGAGGCGCCGGAGGATCAGAAGGGCGCCATCGCGGATCTCGTGTACTCCGGCGCGTTGTTCTGGAAGCTGGCCGCCGCCGAGCGCGCGAACGCCGGCGGCAAGATCGCGTGGTACGACGAGCACTCGCCGGACGAACGGCGCTACTACAACATTCTGTGCCTCGCCACCGGCGCCGATCCGCTGCGCTTCGTCGGACGCGCGGTGAAGGACGGCGTGCCGCAGTCGCGTCTCAACCGGTGCGCGGAAGAGTACAAGACGAAGTACGCCGCGTGGGACGTGCTGATGGCGCCGCACGAGCCGGGCTGGTTCGAGCGCACGTTTGGCGGGCGCGAGCTGACGATCGAGTACGGCCCCGCGGTGAGCGGCACCTTCGGAGCGTTTGAAAACGTCTACCGCCAGGGCACGGTGTTCCAGCCGTTTCTCGCCTCGGTCAGCAGGGCGGTGAGCCTTCCCAACGATATTCCTGTCGTCGTCCGCGGCTGCGGCGAGGTGAACGCGTGGTGGTCGCCGTCTGAGAAGAAGATCACCCTGTGCCACGACCTGTTTGCCTCGGTCACCCAGAGCTTCGCGCGCGCGATGGCCGCGGCCGCGTCGGCGCAGGGGCAGGGACAGGGGCAGCAGGCGCCGCAGGGCGGAGGTGGCGGCGGTCAAACGCCGCCGGCGCCGCCGGCGCCGCCGGCGCCGCCGCAGGGTGCGACCGCGCTGGCCGGCGTCTGGCAGTGCGACGGCGCGCCGGGCGGCATGGTCGTCCAGCAGCGGATCACGCTGCAGCCAAACGCCACGTTCCAGGCGCACATCATGGCAAACGGCATGAACATGTCGGCCTGGGGGCGATGGGGCGTGAGCAGCAACGTGCTGCGCTTTGACTACGAGGGTCCTCCGGGCACGCCGTCGCCGGAGTTCGTGACGTTCCAGATGCCGTCGGCCGGCGTGATGCACACGCAGAACGGCACGTGCCGGAAAGTCCAGTAGCCGCACTGGTGGGCCGGCGCGGCGCGTACGCGCTGCGCTGGCTCTGGCTCTACGTCCGGCGATTCAAGCTGGCGTCGTACCGGCGGCTGGCGGCGCTGGTCCGCCGCGCCTGGTCGCTCGGCGCCGCCGAGCGTGGGGTTCTCATCGGCCTGTTCGGCCTCACGGCCGCGGCGGTGGCCGCCTCGTCGCCGGCGATCGTGCCGCCGGCGATTGCCGGCGGCGCGCTGTCCGCCGTTCACCTCGCGCTCTTCGTGTTCGCGTGGTCGTTGGTGCTCGCCGTCGCCGCGGCGCAGAGCACGCCGCTCGCCCTTGCCGTCGCGGGCCCGTGGCTCGCCTTCTATCACGTCCTCGCCAGCGGCGCGTGGAATGCCACGCCGATGGCAATCGTCCCCGTCGCGTGGCTCGGATGGATTTTCCTGCTCGTCATCCACCGGACGTCGTCGCGGACCGCGGCTCTGTTGTGGTGGCTCGCGGCCGCCGCCGGTCTTGCGTACGTGAGCGCGGGGCCGTCGGGGCTGAGGCGCGCGCTCGGCTGGCAGCCGGTGGCAGCGCGCCTGCTGCTCGGTGGCATGCTGTTCGCCGCAGGTGTCGTCGCGCTTCGGACCATGCGGCCCGCGGCATCCCGCGTGACGTTCGCGTACGCGTGGGTTGGCGCGCTCGCCGCATCCGCGCTCACGCTCGGGTCCGCCGCGCTGAAGAGCTGGGCGCCGACGGTGGAATGGACCGCGTTCGTTCTGATCGATGCCGCCGCGATCGTGACGCTGTTCTGGATGTGGCTGGGCGGCCGCTTCGCCATGGGCTCGCTGCAGCTCGTGGACTGGACGCTGCGGCGCGGGGCGCGCCTCGTCGCGCCGCGCGTTGCGAAGCTGGCAGCGCCGGCGGCGATCGCGCTCGTCGCGTTCGGTGAAGGGCTGCTCGCGTTCCGGGCCGGGCCGCCCGCATCCGCGGCAGCGGAGCTTCAGCTGGTCGTCTTGTTCGGCCATCTATCTGCGAGTGCGATCGCGCTGGCGCGGATTGGCTGGTGCGCCGCGCGCCGGCAGCTCACGTCAACGCTGGCGCTTGCCGCGCTCAGCTGGTGGGCCGTGGCGTGGCTGGTGTTGATCGGGCTGCAGGCTGGCAGCCTGGACGTGCTGTCGTCTGGCCGGAGCGTGGAGCGGCTCGCGCCGTACGCGCTCGCCGCGCTGGCGATCGGCCTTGCGCTGGAGTTCGGCAGCATCAAGAAGGCGTGGGCGTCGTTGCCTGACGAGCGCATTCGTGTGCACATCGCGCTCGTCTCCGGGATCATCGCCTGCGCGGTGGCGCTCTCGACCATTCCTGGCGGCCAGTGGGGGACGACGCGCGCGTTGATGGCGCTGATTGGGATGGTGCACATCGGCGCGCCGCTCGGGGTGTACGCGAGCTTCCGCTCGCGGCTGCAGCATGCCGCTCTCGGCGACATGGCCGCCGCCGCGATGTTTGCGGCGGGCTACGCCGCCGTGCTGGTGGTGATGGCGTTCGACGCGCGGCACGCCGTTGCACTCACCGCCGCCCTGCCCGTGCTTGTCGTCGCGCTCGCCGTGCTGCGGCGATCGCAGCCCTCGACAGGCCGCGCGGGCGGCGCGCTCGCGGGTGCGCTGTTCGGCGGCGGCGCGATCGCGGGCTGGATGATGCCGTATCCGCCGACGCTGCCGTTCCTGCCGGTGCCCGCGTGGATTGCGCTGTTGCGCGACTGGGGGCAGCTGGGCCGCGCGCTCTTCTCGCCGCAGCATCTCGTGCTGCTCGCGAGCGCATGGGCCATCGGCGCCGCAGCCGGCGGGCTCGCGTGCCGGGGCGCGAGAGGCGGCGATCTTCAGCCGGGGTCCTGACGGCGCGGGACTGCGGCGTTCAGGCGGGCTCGCGGGCGGCGAGCCGCTCAGTGCGTCTTCTGAGTACGGACCAGGAGACTTGTCGTGCGATCTTCGAGTATGAGCGCCGGAACAACCAGCAACACATAGCATCCGAGAGGGGCGTGACAGGGCAGACCGGCTCCTTGCGACACAAAAGACCGCGACGCCGAAGAAGGAGCTGAACGAAGCGGGCGAACAGGGGTTCAGGTTCGTTGCGCTCACGGTGGCGGAAACGCTGGTCGGCGGCACCGAGACGGTCGCGATCCTGCGCCGCGCAGCGCGCTCGGGGACGCAGCCGGATTCAGGGCTTCAGGGCTTCTTCGCCTTCTTCCGAGCGGCTCGGGCGGAGCCTTCCCACTGCCCCGCCTTCGCGACTTCCAACACCTCCTCTTCCGTCAGCTTCCTCACGCGCCCGTCATCGTCCTCGACGACAAGCGTGCGCGCCCAGGCGATCATCTCGGCCTCGATCGTCTCGTTCGCCTTTTCCCATTCGGCGAGCGGCATGTTGCGCGGACGGCGCCAGGTGGCGGAGGTGCTGCGCTTGCGACGGGTCTTGGACATACAACTGGGTTCAGGGTCCGGTTCAGGGTGCTGTGATGGCCGTGCTTAGCGCGATCAGAACCACTACCGCGTGCGCGGCGAGGCCGGCTACGACGCCGCGCCAGAAGAAGGCCGGCGCGACGTGGTGCCAGGCGCGGAGCAGAGCAAGCATACCGAGCGGCAGGTACAGCACCACGCCCGTCACCAGCACGGGCGAGTAGCCCGCAGACACGAGGCTGCCGAGTAGATGCGCAAGGCCGTTCACAGAAACAACAGTCGCGATCGCGATCGCCAGCCAGCCGAGCGACTCGCGACGGGTCGCCGCGTGCGCGGCAGCGGCCATCACCGCAAGCGCGGTCAAGTTAATGATGACGAACGCGTCCCGCGGAAGCCTCTCGCCGGCAATGAACGCAAACCACTCCGGAAATCCGCCGAAGAACTCCTCCGCAAGATGCATGGCATAGGCGACGACGAAGAGCCAGACGAGCGGCGGGTCGCGGTAGTGCCAGCGCACACGGGAGTGTACTCAGATCAAGGCAAAGGGGATGAGGCAAAAGGGCCCGACGACATTTTTCCACGCCAGTCCTCTTGACGCACCCGCTACACTCTTCCGGGGGCGGCTCCGGAGCGAGACGAGACATGACGAGCGACGCCGCAGTCCGTACGCTGATAAACCGTTGGCGGAATGATACCGGCAGCACGTACGCGACCTGGTTTCTCTGGGAAGAACGGCTGAAGAACTTCCGATCGATTCGCCGAGGGCTGCAGCAGGTCGTTTCGGAGATCGCCAGCGGCACGTTCGGCAACACTTACAAGGGATCGTCGCTCGAGACGATTGTCGGCTCGATCGCGGAACAACGCCAGATTTTCAAGGGGGCGGATCACGCGTTCCTCTGGAAGCCGAAGCTCCGCATCCCTGACATCTACGAGTCGCGCGAGAACCAGCAGGCGTTCGGACGCTTTCTCGACACGTGCTGCTGCAGCAGCAGCGAAGCGGACCTGGTGGACGCGATCACCACGCTCGACGGCCACGGCATCAAGGGGCTGGGCCCCGCCGCTGCAAACCTGCTGTATTTCCTGCACCCGACGCTGATCCCACCCTTCAACACCGCGATCGTAAACGGCTACAACGCCCTCACCGGGGCGCGGGTGAAGCTCGGACGCTGGCGCGAGTACCTCGCGATGCGCGAGGGGATCCTGCGCGTGAACGCCGGGCACCGCGACCTGCTGTCGAACGATCTCGGCGCGATTGCCGGCTTGCTGTTCGACCTGGGCGCGAAGCGCTACGCCCCGCCGCCGATGACAGACGATGCGGACGCCCGCGCGAGGTGGGAGGCGGACCTGGAAAAAGTGCGCGAGGATGCCCGGGCGCGGAAGGTGATTGCCGCCGGCGAGGAAGGCGATCGCACCCACACCGAGATCCAGGCGTGGTTGCGCGATCTCGGGAAGTCTCTCGGCTTTGATGTCCACGTGGCGGCGAACGACCGATCTCGGACGTGGCACGGCACGCGCCTCGGCGACGGCTGCCTCGAAGAACTTCCCGAACCGCTCAACAGCGCGCCGGGGTGCGACGCCGTCCGCCTCATCGACGTCCTGTGGCTGGAACGCGCGACTGCGCGCGTCGCGGCCGCCTTCGAAGTGGAGCACTCCACCTCCATCTACTCCGGCATCGTCCGCATGCTGGACCTGGCGGTGGGCGGCGGCGTGCACGGCACGCGCGAGCTTTTCCTGGTGGCGCCCGACGATCGCGAAGCGGACGTGCGCGCCCAGGTATCGCGCCCGGCATTCCGGATGATCGGCGAGATGACCGTGCGATACCTGCCCTACAGCGAGCTTGAAGCCAATCGGGAAGCGATTGCGCGGTTTGGGTCCGGGCTGAAAGCGATCCAGGCGATTTCCCGCGTCGTGTCCGGACCGGTCGCACTGGCCTGACGCCTGAAACCTACTTCAGGACGACGATCTCCACATCGCCTTCGCGGCGCAGGACGCTCACGTCCAGACCGGCGCCTCGGCGCTCGACGTGCAAGGCCACATTCGCGTCGTCCACCGCGAGATTCTCGATGCGCAGCCAGGGGACGCAGTCGGGGAGCTGGCCGTGCGCGAAACGGATCTGGCGGCGGCGCGCGTCGATCGCCAGGCCCATGGTGGCCTGCAGGAGCATGAAGACGGCGCCGGAGGCCCAGGCCTGCGGCGCGCAGGCCACCGGGTACCGCGTGGGTCCTTCGCCCGGACGGCGATGGAAGCCGCAGAACAACTCGGGCAGGCGATAGACCTCCACTGCCTGGCTCGCGTCGAACAACGCGTGCAGCACCGTGGCGGCGTGGCTCGTGAGGCCGCAGCGCGCCATGCCAAGCGCGACGAGCGCGTTGTCGTGCGGCCAGACGGATCCGTTGTGGTACGACATCGGGTTGTAGCGCGCCTGTCCCGACGCCACGGTCCGTATCCCCCACCCCGAAAACGCATCGTCTTTGAGGAGCCGATCGGCCACGCGCGCGGCACGCTCGGGCGCGCAGATGCCGGTGAAGAGACATTGCCCCGCGTTCGACGACACGATGCGGCAGGGCTCCTTGTGGCCATCGAGCGCGAGGGCATAGGTCGAGAAGTCGTCGAGCCAGAACGACGCCTCGAACTTCTGCCGCAGCGCGTCGGCCTGCGCGCGCAGGGTCGCGGCGCGCGCCGGATCGCCGATGCACGCCGCGATGTCTGCCGCGGCCAGACGCGCGCGGTAGACGTACGCCTGCACCTCGCAGAGCGCGATGGGCGCCTCGGCCAGCGTCCCGTCGGCGTGAAACACCGAGTCCTGCGAGTCCTTCCATCCCTGCTGCACGAGCCCGGTGGCGCTCCGGCGCTGGTATTCGACGAAGCCGTCCTGGTCGGGATCGCCCCACGTGTCAACCCATCCGAGCGCGCGATCGATCGCCGGCCAGAGCGCCTCGATGAACTCCTCGTCCGCGGTGCGCTCGAAATACTCCCCCGCAAGGACGATGAAGAGGGGCGTGGCGTCGACGGTGCCGTAGTAGCGGCCGAAGGGGATCTCGCCGAGTGCGGCCATCTCGCCGCGGCGCATCTCGTGCAGGATCTTGCCGGGCTCGGCGTCGCGCGCCGGGTCGCTCTCGCGCGCCTGCGCGTCGGCAAGGAACTGAAGCACGCCCCGCGCGAGCGACGGATCGATCCACAGGAGCTGGAGCGCGGCGATGATGCCGTCGCGCCCGAACACGGTACTGAACCACGGGACGCCGGCGTACGGATACGGCCCGGCGGGGGTGTCGGTGGTCATCATCGCGAGGTCCGCCGCGGAGCGGCGCACCCACGCGTCGAACTGCGCGTTCGACGACTGGAGGCGCGCCTGGCGCGCGCGCGTCCCGGCGGAGCGGTGGCAGACGCGCTCGAGCGCGACGTCGTCGGCGAGCGGCTCGGCGCGCTCTCCCTCCCCGTCGCACGCGATCGCGATCCGGACGTCGACCTCCTGGCGCGGCGCGAGCCTGAAGAGAAAGCTCGCGGAGCTTCCGTCGATCGCTTCCGGGGCCGGATCGAAATGGATTTCCGTGCGCCGCTCGGCACGATCCAGCCCCTCGTACGCAATGACGACGCGGTCGCGGGCAACAAGCGGGGCGCGCAGCCGGCCGCGGCGCGGCCGCGTGGTGCCGCGCACCTCGAAGATGTCCGCGAAGTCGGCATCGAAGAGGATCGAGAGCGGCACCTCCACCCGCACGTCGGCATAGCTCGTGAGCCGCAGCCGCTGGTAGCAGACGCCGCGCCAGAGAAACGTCGCGCGAAAGACGTGGACCAGGTCGCGCGGGATCGCCGTGCCGATCGCGCTCACGAGGTCCGGGTTGGTGGCGTCGGTCGCCAGCAGGTCGTTGTCCTGCCGGACGGTCGAACTGAGCAGCAGCGGGCGATGGCCGAAGAGCTGCAGCCCGAAGTGCGCGAGATGCCGCGTGCCGAGATGGTAGAGCCCCTGCTCGCCGAGGCCGGCGGGCCGCAGATCGCCGTGCTCGTCGAACACGGCGAACGTGTCCCCTTCCTTGAGCACGCGGGTCGGCTCGGTGCCGCGCGCGGCGGTGGCGACGATCCGGTACTCGTTGCTGGCGGAAATGATGTCCTGCATGTCTCTCCGCGGCGGCGCAGCGCGCCGCGCGTCAGATCGCTTCGGCGGCCTCGGCGCCAATCACCGACAGGCCAGGCCCGCGCGCCGCCACAATCTGCTCGTAGAGCGCAACGTACTCACGCGCCATGCGGGCGGCGTTGAAGCGCCGTTCGAACGCCTCGCGGCACGCGCGCCGGCTGAGCGACCCGGCGCGCTCGACGGCCCGGGCGGCCTCCTCGAGGTTCTCCACGATGAAGCCGGTGATGCCGTGCTCGACGATCTCGGGAACGGAGCCGCGGGGCGTGGCAATGACGGGCGTGCCGCACGCCAGCGACTCGATCATCGCCAGGCCGAACGGCTCCGGCCAGTCGATCGGAAAGAGGAGCGCGCGCGCGCCGCCGAGCAGATCGTTCTTGTCCCTGTCGTTCACCTCGCCGAGATACTCGACGAGCGGGCTGCGCAGCAGCGGCCTGATCACGTCGTTGAAGTACTCGGCGTCGGCCTTGTCGATCTTCGCCGCAATCTTCAGCGGCATGCCGGCTCGCTCCGCCGTTCTGATCGCGCGATCCAGCCGCTTCTCCGGCGAGATGCGCCCGAGGAACACGAGGTACTCATCGCGTTCGCGGGCCGACTGGTGGAACGTGTACAGCCCGGGCGGAAGGCCGTGGTGGACGGTCCCGACCCAGTTGATCCACGGGAGCGGCCTGCGCTGCGCGCCGGAGATCGACACGACCGGCATGTCCGCAAACTCGCGATAGATCGGCACCAGGTCCGGCAGGTCGAGACGCCCGTGGAGCGTGGTGAGCTGCCGCGTGCCCAGGCGCCGCGAGAGCGGGAAGTGGAGGTAATCGATGTGAAAGTGAATGACATCGAACTCGTCCGCACGCCGCGCGACCGCTTCGAGCATCAAAATATGATGCGCGAGCGGATCGGCGCACCTCGACCATCTCAACGAGCGGTCCACCACCGGCACGAGCTGGGCGCGTGTCAGCGAGTCGCCACTCGCGAACAACGTGACGTCATGCCGCTGACCAACGAGTTCCTCCGTCAGATATGAGACAACCCGCTCCGTGCCGCCGTAAGACTGCGGCGGCACGCTTTCATAGAGCGGGGAAACCTGAGCGATTCGCATCGTGATGCCGGTTGGGGCTGCAACCGGCGTGCCTCACACAAGGTTCAGGGTTCAGGATTCAGGGACGTTTCGGGATCCGAGCGTTCAGCGTCCACTTGACAGAATTCAAGACTCTGCCGTATGACAGGGGCCGTAACGGGGAGGGACTTAATGAGGATTCAGTGGAAGGCGCTTGTTTGCGCCGCGGCGCTCGCCGTGTTCGTCGGCGCGCCGGCATGGGCCCAGGGGACCGAAGGCAAGATTGCAGGCACCGTCCGCGACACGACGGGCGCCGCTCTTCCGGGCGCGTCGGTGACGGCCACCAACCCGGCGGGCGGCGCGGCGCGCTCGGCGACAACGGCCAACGACGGGAGTTACTCGCTGGCATTACCGCCCGGCAAGTACACCGTGGCCGTGGTACTGTCCGGCTTCCGCAGGGCCACTCAGGCCATCGAGGTCACAAGCGGCGGCTCACACCAGGTCGATTTCTCGCTGGAAGTGAGCCTCAGCGAGCAGGTGAGCGTGACGGCGATGAAGCGCGAGGAGGCGATCCTCAACGTGCCCTTTTCGGTCGCGGCGCCCACCGAAGAGATGCTGCGCTCGCGCGGCGTGGTGGACATGGAGGGGCTCGCCGCAAATGTGGGCGGGTTCACCGTTCAGAATCTCGGGCCCGGCCAGAGCCAGGTCGCCATGCGCGGCGTGTCGGCCGGCCAGATCGTGCGCGATCAGCCGGGCGTGAAGGAGCAGGTGGGCGTGTACCTGGACGAGTCCACGATCTCCATGTCGCTGTTCACGCCGGACATCGATCTGTTCGACACGAGCCGCGTGGAGGTGCTGCGCGGCCCGCAAGGCACGCTGTTCGGATCCGGGTCGCTCTCCGGGACGGTGCGCTACATCACGAACCAGCCTGAGATGAATGTCCGCAAGGGCTTCGTCGAGCTGGGAGGCAACGTGATCGGCGGCGGGAGCGCGGGCGGGAGCGCCAAGCTGGGATTCAACGTCCCGGTCGGCGAGAAAGCGTCGCTGCGCGTCGCGTCGTACTACAACCGGGTCGCCGGCTACATCGACGCCGGCGCATCGTGTACCAGCGCGTGAAGATGGACGGGTGGAACCGCATCGACGCGTTCAACATCCTCGCGAACCCGTTCACGACCACGCGGCCGGCGGTGACGCTCGGCGAGCGCGAGCAGTTTACGCAGCTCCAGGAAGACTTCACGGACGACTTCGTGCTGGGCGATCTGAACCTCAGTTACCGCTTCGGCACGGTGGCGCTGACCTCGATCACGTCGTACATCTTCCGCGACGTCTCGGTGGTGCGTGACGCGACGGCGCTGACGGCGAGCATCACCGGCGGCAGCATCGGGCTGCCGGAACGCGCGTACTCGCTCGACGCGGCGCTCATCGACACGACCGAAGCCACCTCGTGGACGCAGGAGATCCGGTTCGCCGGCACGAACGCGCGCTTCCCGTGGGTGGCGGGGGCCTTCTTCTCGCGCGGGGACCGCGACTACGCCCAGGACCTGCCGGTGCACGGGTTCCAGGACGTCTCCGGCATTCCCACCGCGGGGCTGCGCGCGCCGAAAGACAGCCTGTTCTGGTCGGACCTGGCCTACACGCTGAACCAGTTCGCACTGTTCGGCGAGGGGACGTTCGCGGTCACGCCGCAGTTCAGCCTCACGGGCGGGCTGCGCTACTACCATTTCAGCGAGGACAAGGAGCAGATCTTCGACGGGATCTTCGGCAACGACAACAACGGGGTCTCGCTGGTGTCGCAGCCGGGTTCGACCGACGCCAACGGCGTGGCGCCGCGCATCATCGCCAGCTACAAGGTGACGGAGGACGCCAACCTCAACGCGCAGGTCTCGCGCGGCTTCCGGCTCGGCGGGATCAACGATCCCCTCAACGTGCCGTTGTGCACGCCGGCCGACCTGGTCACCTTCGGCGGGCGCGAGACGTGGAAGGACGAGACCGCCTGGAACTATGAGGTGGGCTACAAGTCGCGGGTGCTGAACGGCAACGGCTCGTTCAACGTGTCCGCGTTCTACATGGACATCCGCGATCTGCAGGCGACGGTGACCGCGGGCTCGTGCTCCTCGCGCGTGGTCTTCAACGTGCCGAAGGCGCGCAGCGTGGGCACTGAGGTGGAGTTCGAGATCGCGCCCACACGCAACTTCGACTTCGCGTTCTCGGCCAGCTTCAACGACGCGGAGCTGCGGTCGACCCTGACCTCCACCGACCCGTCTGGCGCGGTCAGCGTCGTCTCGGGGATCGAGGAGGGACGGCGGCTGCCGACGGTGCCGAAGGTTCAGGTCGCGGCGGCGGCGACCTACCAGTTCGAGGTGCGGCCGGGCTCGATGGCGTACCTGACGGGCACGTACCAGCACATCGGCTCGCGCTTCACGCAGGTGGGCGACGAGGAGCTGGGGCGGCTCGACCTGCTGTCGTTCGGGCGGAACACGCTCGGCGCACCGCTGACGGCAAGCGTGTTCAGCTACGATCCGGAGCTGCCGGCGTACGACATCCTCAACCTGCGCGTCGGCCTGCGGCGCCAGGGGTGGGACGTCTCGGCGTACGTCAACAACGTGACGGACGAGCGGGCGCTCCTCTCGTTCGACCGCGAGCGCGGCACGCGCGCGCGGATCGGGTACCTGACGAACCAGCCCCGGACGTTCGGGGTAACGACGCGGTTCGATTTCTAGAGCAGAAAAGGGGGACAGTCACACTTTCCGAAGCAGCGGCCCGGGAAAGTGTGACTGTCCCCCTTAATACGTGAGCAGCGGCCTGGGGCCGAGGCCGACGTTGACGCCCACGAGCGACAGCAGCGTGCTGCGCGAGGTCCTCTCCTCGTAGTCGCGGCCGAACG